>JAEVZT010000521.1 GCA_023392115.1 Chloroflexota bacterium | reverse complement strand
GGGCTGTTCTTCGTCAACCGTGAGAACCGCACGGTTTACGAGACGACGATGGCGGGGACATTCCTACGCTCGTACCGCGCGCACGACGAAGACCTGTTCGCGCAGCTTTCGCACGTCGCCGCCGATGCCAGCCAGATCGTCTACGTCCTGTCGGGGAACTCGATACTCGCCTTCCCGCGTGGTCAGCAGGGGTAAACTTGCATCCACCCCTGTTCACAAAACCTCACCCTGCTTGCTTCGCAAGCCGTCCCTCTCGCCGCTTCGCTTAGGGAGAGGGACATGATGATTTGGGCTTTTGCCCCTCGCCTATGGAGAGGGGCAGTACGACCGAAGGTCGTACAGGGTGAGGTTGCAACCAACACGCTCACTGAGTCGTATTCCGAATGTGGGGTATCATAGTTCGGAAGAAGATGCTTTCGCCGCGAGCGAAAGGGACTTTGCACACAGAAGGGATACGACATGCCGTACCAAGCGGAAATCAGCCGCGCGAACCCGAGTATGTTCCTCTTCCTGCTCGACCAGTCCGGCTCGATGCAGGATAAGTTCGGCGGCGGTGGTGGCAAGAAGGATCAGAAGGTCGCCGACGCGATCAACAACCTGCTCTACAACCTGACGATTAAATGTGCCAAGTCCGAAGGCGTGCGCGACTATTATCACGTCGGCGTGTTCGGGTACGGCGCGAAGGTCGGCGCGGCGCTCGGTGGGGCGCTGGCGGGACGCGATCTCGTCCGAATCAGCGAGGTCGCCGACGCACCGGAACGGATCGAGGAGCGGACGAAGAAGGTTGACGACGGCGCGGGCGGCATCGTCGAGCAGAAAGTGCGCTTCCCGATCTGGTTTAGCCCGGTGTCGAACGGGGGCACGCCGATGGTGCAGGCGATCAAAGAGGCGCAGCGCATCGTCCAGTCATGGCTGTCCGAACACCCCGACTGTTTCCCGCCGATCGTGATCAACATCACCGACGGCGAAGCGACGGACGGCGATCCCGCACAGGCGGCGGAGCAGCTTCGGGCGCTGCAAAGCTCGGACGGTAACGTGCTGTTCTTCAACGTCCACCTGTCGTCGGTCGGCGGCTCGCCGATCGAGTTCCCGAACAGCGAGTTCGAGCTGCCCGACCAGTACGCCAAGCAGTTGTTCAACATGTCGAGCGAACTGCCGGAGCACATCCGCACCGCCGCCGAGCAGGAAGGCTTCCGCGTCTCCGCCAACTCGCGCGGCTTCGTCTTCAACGCCGACATCGTGTCGGTGATCCGCTTCCTCGACATCGGCACGCGCCCGAGCAACCTGCGGTGATATGCGGATCGCCTTCGAGTCGTTCTGGCTGCAAAAGGGGGGAAGCCGCCCCGACGAATACGAAGACGCCTTCGCGCCGCCCCTCGTAACCGATGACGCGCGCGACGAATTCCTGTGCGCGGTGGCGGACGGCGCGACCGAAACGTCGTTTTCCGGGCTGTGGGCGCAAATCCTCGTCGACGCCTTCGCCGGCAAGCGGCTGAATCACCTGCGACCGGAGCGTATCGAGACGCTGTCCGGCGAGTGGCAGGCGGAGATCGACCGGCGGACGCGCGACAAGCCGCTGCCGTGGTACGCCGAAGAAAAGCTGCGCGCGGGAGCGTACTCGTCGCTGATCGGGCTGTACCTGCGTCACGACGGCACATGGGGCGCGGTCTGCGTCGGCGACAGCTGCCTGTTTCAAGTGCGCCCGCGCCAGTCGATCCGCGCTTTTCCGTTTCACACGCCGGAACAGTTCAACAACCGCCCGACGCTCATTTCGACCAACAGCGTCAGCAACGGCGCGATCGGCGCGCTGCTGACGCGCGGCGAATGGCAGGAAGGCGACTGCTTCCTGCTCATGAGCGACGCGCTGGCGCACTTCTTCCTCAGCTACCGCGCAGCGCGCGCCCGCCTGCTGACGCCGCTCAGCCAGCCAGATTTTGAACGCCTGATCGTGGCGGCGCGGCGCAGGAAGTTGTGCCGCAACGACGACGTGACGCTGCTGATCGTCCGCCCAAGCCTCGGAGAACCCGGCGGTGGCGTGGCCTAACCCGAACGAGTACGCCGAGGCAATGCAGAACCCGGGCGCCGCGTTCTCTGACCCTGACTTGCGAAAGGGTCGGGTCGTCACGAACCGGTTCGGTCTGCCGCGCCCAATCTCCGGCAACTTCGCCACCGTCTTTGAAGTCGAAACCGGCGAACGCAAGCAGGCGGTGCGCTGCTTCCTGCGCGAAGTCACCAACCAGCAGCAGCGCTACGCCCTGATCAGCGCGCACCTCAAGCGCCACCCCCTGCCGTGGATGGTCGATTTCGAATACCTGCCGCAGGGCGTGCGCGTTCGCGGTAAGTGGTATCCGATCCTGAAGATGGACTGGACGCCGGGAATGCGCCTCGACACGTACATCGAGAAGCACCTCGACGATGGGCGCGGCTTGTTCCAGCTTGCCGAGCAGTGGATCGCCCTGTGCCGGTCGCTGCGCGGGGCGCAGATCGCGCATGGCGACTTCCAGCATGGCAACATCTTGATCACCGGGAGCGGCGAGATCAAGCTGATCGACTATGACGGCATGGTCGTCGCCGATGGCATTGACCTCGGCAGTGCCGAAGTCGGACACCGCCATTACCAGCACCCGTCGCGCACGTCCGATGTGGGCGTGTCGATCGCCAACTTCCGCGAGATCGACAACTTTTCGGCGCATGTGATCGGCGTGTCGCTGATTGCCCTGTCGCTCGACGCGTCGCTGTGGAAGAAGACCGAAGCCGGCGAAGAAAACTTGCTCTTCCGCGACACCGATTACGCCGACCCGCGCGAATCGCGGACGTTCGCCCTGCTCAACAAGCACGCCGACGCTCGAATCCGCGTGCTGGCGGGGGCGATGCTTCAGGCGGTACGCGCGCCGTCTTATCTCGACGTGCTGCCGCTCGAACGTAATCCGCTCGACGTGCCGCAGTCGAAGGTGAGGGCGTGGGTGCAAGAACGGCTGCCGTTCAACCTGTCCGCGCCGAATGAAGCGACTGTCGCGTCCCGTCCGTCGTCGTGGGTGTTCGATCATCTCGACCTGTACCCGCTCGACTTCCCCGGCGATCTCGTTGCCCACGAGCGCATGGTGGTCGAAGAGGCGTTCGAGAACTCGATCTTTCGCCGCTTTCGCCCGCTGTTCCGCGAATATGCTTCGTTCAAGATCGCCGAGCGCTTCTCGTCCTACCCGATCGTCGTCGAGAAGTCGCGGCGCGAAGAAGTGGTACACGCGCTCGAAGTCGAGCTTGCCGGACTCAAAGATCGACGCAAAACGATCGCGCGCCAGTTGAACGACGCCGAGAAGCGGTTTCAACGCGAAATTGGGATGCTGGAGAACGCGATCGCCCGCCTGACTGCCGACATGGAGAAGTCCCACCGGCAAGAGGAACGCGAAACGCGCGCCGTCGACCGGCTGCTGCAGCAGCTCCGGCAGGATTTGACAACTAGTGTGATCCAGCCGGGGGCGATCGGCGGCATCGGGCGGGCGCGCGTGGAGATGCTGGCGGAGATCGGCATCCGTACGGCGGCGGACATCCATCCGGCGAACGAAATCAGAGCGAAGCACGTCCTCAGCGGCGTCCACCGCGCTAACCCACAGCGCGACTGGGACGAACTCGTCCGCTGGCGGCAGGCGCTTGAACGGCGGTCAAGCCCGAATGGAGCGGCGACGGTTTCGCCGGACGAACTCGCGCACGTTCGCGCTCGCTATGTTGAGGCGCGGCACAGGCTCGAAGCCGAACGGCTTGAACGTGAGCGCCAGAGAGACGCCCTCATGACCACCTCGCCGCACGTCGAACTGATTGGCGCGCTCAAGGCGCAGCTTGACGCCGTTGACGCCGAGCTGAACGCCGTCGGTCGGCGCTACACCAAAGCGCGCGACGAACTCAACCGCTACGCGCGGATTACCCTGCGCAATTTCATCCAGAAGGTGCTGGGGTCACGCGTTTAGCTGTTCGCCCGCGGATCGCCCGGCGCGACTTGAATGATCGCGCCCCACGGCTGGTAGACGCTGTGGAACGTCTCGTTCCTGACCTGCGTGCCGCTTTCGTCGAGAATGCGGCGCGTCACGCGGACTTCCGCGCCTTCGGCTGCCCAGTCGGCGTAGCGTTCCTGTCCGGGCGCGAGATCGTCACTTGCCTCGTAGCGCGTCGGCAGCGGCGGCTCAACATGCGAGATCTGCGGACCCTCTTTGACAACTCGCCGCCCCGGATTGGTGCTGTAGAAGCGGAACTGCACCGAGTTGTTGGCGGGATAGACTGACGTCTCGATCAGCAGGTGGTAGGGCGTGTCGTTGCGGAAGCGGAAGTCGAGCTCGCCTGTTTCGCCCTCTGCCGGAATGTACATCGCCGCGTCCATGCCCGGACCTTCGCCGCCCTGCTCGTAATAGCCGACGCGGTAGCCGTGCGGGTGCCATTCCTCGATCGGGTAGCCCGCGTTAAACGCGGCGCGGAATGCCGTCGTGCTCACCTGACACACGCCGCCGCCGATGCCGGTGATCGTTCGACCGCCAAAGATGACAAACCCTTCGGCAAAGCCGGCTTCGGGGGTGATGTCGCCGACATAGTGATTAAACGAAAACTGCTCGCCGGGGGCGATGATCAGTCCGTCAAAGCGCGTCGCCGACAGGATGATGTTGTCGATGCGTGCCCGCGACGATCCGGTGTAATACGATGTTCCCTGCGAGATAAGTTCGGTGATGCCGAGGTCGGCGGCGGTGACGTTGTTGTGATAGCGCGGCTGTTCCTCGTCGAACTGCATGCCGACCGTGCGATTCGTTGGGTCGAAGATCGCCTGTTCCATGCGCGCGAGTGTGAGTGGGACATTCAACGTGCGCCCGTTGATGGCGGGTTCGAAAAGCTCAAGCTGACCTGTCGATTCGTTGAAATGGAAGCGGGCGTCGCGCGCGTTTGCGATCAGTCCCTGCGAGAGTGCTTCAAGATAGGCGCGGAACGGTTCGGCGTTGACGGTGACATCGTAACTGTATGTCCCGTCACCGTTCTGAACGGTTTCAACACGCAGCAGCCGCGCGATTTGCTCCGGCGTTGCCGTCCACGGTCCGAGCGGGCGTCCGTCGGCGTCGGTTGCCACCAACGTGACCGGCGCCGAAATGGCGATCCGCGCTTTGCGGGCGGCGGCTTCCGCGTCCCACGCCACCGGCGGCGACTCGTTGACGACGAGCGGAATCTCGCCGCCCGGACTCAGGCTGATGATTCGATCGTCGAGGCGGCGCAGACTCGCGGCGATATCAACGGTGCGCCCGGTTTGCCCCGGCGTCGCTTCGACGTTTGTGTCGCTGATCGCCAGCGTCGCGTCGAGCGGTTCGCGGTTAATTTCGCGCGCGATCGCTTCAAGCTGCGCGACCGCCAGATTTTGATCGTAGCGTACGACCGGCGCGAGCGTCTTGCCGTTGAGCCACATCAGCGTCTGATCGATGATGTCGAGCATCGGGTTGGCGCTGCGCCCGGCGACGTAGGCTTCGGCGACGAGCGTTTCGGCGTCGAACGAGACGCCAAGCTCGCGCGCGCTCGTTTGCCAGAATCGGTCGCCGTCGCGGAACGTGAACACCGCTTGATCGGCATAGGTGAAGTGCTGTTCCAGCGCCTGCCGCGCTTCATCGGGCGTCATTCCGCTCAGGCTGACGCCCATCGCCGACACGCCGAGGAAAATGCGCTCGCGGAAGGCGATCTGGTACGCGCCGACGAGGATCGCCAGCACAAGCAGCAGCAGGATGCCGCCACTGATGAACAGGATCGGCAGGCGGATCAGCCAAGGGCTGAACGCGGGCTCATCGTAATAAGCGCGGTGTTGATCGTCACCGGCGGGGATGCTGGTCACAGCCACTCCAATAAATAAACAGACGTGCTCGAAAGGCACGCCCATTCTATCACACGACGAACAGTGCTTGCACGCTTACGAATGTCCATAATCCGGGAATTCGAGCGGACTGGGCAGGGCTTCGAGGGCAGCGCCGTCGAGTTCGACGCCGTTGATCGTCAGTTTGTCGAGGATGTGCGGGATGACGCTCCGCACGGAAGCTGCCTGATGCGCGGGCGTCGAGATATTGCAGACAACCAACTTGTCGTGATCGCCCGGCAGCGCGATGCCGATGACCACCATTCTGTCGCCATCCGAAACGGATACGAGGTAATACGCCGCCTCATGCCCGCCCCAGTTGAATGGCACGGGATCAGATACGGCGACGTCGCGCCCGGTGTGGCGCGGGTCGTCGACGATCTGGTCGAGGACTGACCACGCGAAATTCGGCGTGTCCGTCGCAATCACCTGCAAGTTGTGGGTTTCGGGCACGAAGATGTTGACCATCATGCCGCTTTCCGTTCGCCCCGTCTCAATCGAAACGGTGTGCTCTGCCATCAGCAGCCCGTGAGACGTGTCAGCCTCCCAGCCAGCCGGTTTCCAAATGCCCAAGCTGACGCCGTGAACCTCTGTCTCCATCCAGACAGGCGTTTGTTCTTCTGACGCCTCCGGCGTACGGGTGTCCACTGCTGCGACGCCGGTATTCTGTAAATTGGATTCAGTTGGTGTAGGTGGTGACATGTTCTGGCATGACGCCAGAAACAGCGTAGCGGCGACAAACAGCCTTTTTAACATCATTTGATTGATTACAACAGTCAGCATATGCGTGTCACGACATGCATCGATTACCTTCATGGTAACATGATCAGGCGGTAGACGTGGAAATGCTAAACGATTTCTCATGCAGTCCTGTCACAGGACGGTTCGGTTGAATTTCCCGGCGCAAATGGGGGATAATGATCGAAAGCGATTGGAGTGAATGGGATGACAGTCGACACGCGACGGATGACGGTTGAGGAGTTCGATCAATTCGTCCTGCTGCCCGAAAACGCCGACAAATCGTTCGAATACATCGCCGGGGAGATCATCGAAGTGGTATCGAATGACCGCTCAGCAGAAATCGCCATGATTATTGGGGCGTTCATCACCGTCTTTGTGCTCCAGCACCAGTTGGGGCGGGTGACGGGCGCTGATGGTGGTTACATCATTGCCGGAGAACGCTACATTCCGGACTTCGCCTACACCTCGAAGCTCCGCAAGCCGAAGCCGAGTGGTGAAGCTTACAGCAGCGTCACGCCCGATCTTGTGGTTGAAGTCCTGTCCCCCGCCAATACGGCTGCCGAGATGCGAGTCAAAGTCATCAATTACCTGCATGACGGAGTCACAGTCTGGATTGTCGATCCCGACAAGAAACGGGTCGAGGTCTACGCCCCTGACCAGCCGTCGAAGGTTGTCGATATCAAAGGAACGCTCGACGGCGGGAGCGTCCTGCCGGGCTTCACCCTCGCGGTCAAGGACATCTTTCCCGAATAGATTTGTTCAACCTCACCCCGTGCAACCTGCGGTTGCCCAGCCCCTCTCCGTATGGAGAGGGGCGGTTGAGCGCAGCGAAACGGGGTGAGGTTGTACTTTGCAGAGGGGTCTAGCTTCTATTCAAGCGCGGGTCGAGGGCGTCGCGCATGCCGTCGCCGAGCAGGTTGAAGCCCAACACCGTGATCATAATCGCCAGACCGGGGTAAAAGACGAGGTGCGGCGACGTGAAGACGCGGTTGCGCGCTTCGCTCAACATTGCGCCCCATTCAGGCGTTGGCGGCTGCGCGCCGAGACCGAGGAACGACAGCGCCGCCGCTTCGAGTACCGCCCCGCCAATGCCGAGCGTCCCCTGAACGATCAACGGCGTGATCGAGTTCGGCGCGATGTGGTTGACGAGGATCCGCAGCGGCGGCGCGCCGAGCGCCTTGACAGCCGTGATGTATTCGTACTCCTTGACCGACAGCACGCTCGCGCGGGCGAGGCGCGCGTAGGCGGGAATCGACACGACGGCGATCGCCAGAAGCGCGTTCTGCAAGCCGGGACCGAGTACCGTGACGATGGCGATCGCCAGCAGCAGCGACGGGAACGCCAACAGCACGTCCATGCAGCGCATGATGACGTTGTCAACCCAGCCGCCCGCGTAACCGGCGATCATGCCGAGGATTGTGCCAATGACGATCGCGAATGATACGCTGGTGAAACCGATCACCAGCGACACGCGTGAGCCGAAGATCAAGCGGCTGAATTGGTCGCGCGCGTTGAGATCTAAGCCCATGAAGTGCTGCGGTTCTTCGGCGGGGCAGCCGAAGACGTGGATGCACGGCGCCCGCGCCGGAAGCTGTCCGGTGTGCCCCGGCTGCCCGATCATCGACTGGACGGGATCGTGGGTGGCGATTTGAGGCGCGAAAACGGCGACCAACAGCAGGAATAGGATGATGCACATCCCGAGGATCGCCGATCGGTTGCGAGTCAGGTTTTTCAGCGTATCCATCCACAGGCTTGCGCTTGGCGCGCGGACAACCTGCGGGTCTTTCTTCAGCTTGGTGACGGTCTTAACGTTGTCCATAGGGCTAGCTCAAGCGGATACGCGGATCGAGATAACTGTAGATGATATCAGTAAATAGGTTGATCACCACGAATGAAACCGCGATGACAACCGTGAACCCCTGCACCAGCGTGTAATCGCGGGCGGTGATGCCGTCGACGAGCGTCCGTCCAACCCCGGCGAGACTAAAGATCGTTTCGGTGAGCACGGCGCCGCTGACGAGCAAGCCGAAGTTCAAACCGATGATCGTCACGACCGGCAGCAGCGCGTTGCGGACGGCGTGTCCGACGACGACCTTCAGTTCGTGCAAGCCTTTTGACCGGGCGGTGCGGACGTAGTCTTGACCGAGCGTTTCGAGCACGCTTGAACGCGTCATGCGGGCGATGATCGCCATCGGAATCGTGCCGACGGCGACGGCGGGCAGGATCATGTGGCGAACTGCGTTGACGAGCAGATCGCCGTTCAACGTCAGGATGGCGTTCAAGTTGTTTAGACGCTACAGAAAGACGAGCACGCCGCTCGCGGTCTGACCACTTTCTACCAGCCCCCAGACCTGATAGAACGGCGGCGGATTGAATCCCGCAGGAAGTCTGCCGGACGGGGGCAGCGCGAAGGCTGTGTCGCGCAGCGTCACGCTGAAGATATACGCCAGCATCAAGCCGAGCCAGAACACGGGCATCGACACGCCAATGTTCGCGCCGACCATCGTACCGACGTCAATTGCCGAATTGCGGTAATACGCCGATATGATGCCGAGCGGGATGCCGACAATCACGGCGAAGGTCAGCGCCGAGATCGCCAGTTCAAGCGTCACGGGCAGCCGTTCTGCTAGCAGATCGGTCACCGGACGGCTGTAGCGGATCGAGTCGCCGAGATTGCCGGTCAGCACGCTTCCCATATAGATCGCGAACTGCTCTGGAATCGGGCGGTTCAAGCCGGTGCGTTCGGCATAGGCGGCGCAGATTTCCGGCGTCGCCCGCTCGCCGAGGATGGCGATGCATGGGTCGCCCGGTATCGACCGCGCGAGGACGAAGGTGACGATGAGGATGCCGATCAAGACCGGGATCGATGAAACAAGACGGCGGAGGATGAATGCGCCCATGAGATGGTACTTTCTTTGCCTTACAAGCATTCTGGTAGGGGCGCAGACCATGCTGCGCCCCTGTGGAGACTTACATGATGTTCAGGCGAAACGCGGAGCGTACTATTCCGGCGCGTTCAGGAACGCCGTGAACAGGTACGGCCAGTATGAGAAGCTGCCATCGCGCCCGACGTGGAGCGGGTTGCCCGCGTCCCACTGGACGGCGTAGCTCATGACGACGTCGTTCGCGTCGAGTTCCGACCCGTCGTGGAAGGTGACGCCTTCACGCAGGTTGAACGTCCACGTCAGACCGTCTTCGCTGGCGGTGTATTCTTCTGCCAGCACGTTAACCACGTCCGTACCGCCGACTTCGTAGCCGAGCAGCGGCTCGGTGATCTGCTCGCAGACGCGCAGCGACTCGCCATCGGTTTCGTCTGCGCAGTACAGACCGCCGGGTTCGCCGTTCTGCATCCAGATGAAGACGTCGTCGTCAGGGTCGTTCATCACAGCGAAAGCTTCGTTGCCGAGCGGGCTAACGTGCGCGCCTTCGATGTTCGCCTTGTAGGCGACGCCCGAACCACCATGCGCGACCGGGACGACCGGCACCTGCTCCTGCAGGATGGCGGCGACTTCAGCATAGGTCGCTTCGCGGACGGCAGGATCAGCTTCCTGCGCGGCGGCGTTCAGTCGGGTCGTGACATCTTCAATCTTCTCGCCGAACTGCGGGCTGCTGCCAGCACCGAAGTGCGCGTCGAGGAAGTTGGTCGGGTCGGGGTAGTCAGCGCCCCAGCCGAGCAGGAAGAAGCTGAGGTTGCCGCGGTCAGCTTCGTCAAGGAAGGTCGTCGATTCCATCATTTCGATGTTGACGTTGATGCCGACTTCGGCAAGCTGCGCCTGAATGTCCTGCGCGACGATGCCCGGCTGCGGCAGGTACGAGCGCACGACGTCGCGGTAATTCAGCGTGACCTCGAGCGGCAGTTCCAGCCCTGATTCTTCAAGCAGCTGGCGCGCCATGTCGGGATCGTAGGGGGTCGGTTCGAGGTCTTCAGCGTAGCCGAAGAGCGGCGGCGGCAGGAACTGGCTTGCCGGAGACGACCCCGGCGGGTAGAAGTTGTCGACGATGCGCTGCTTGTCGAGCGCATAGGCAACCGCCTGACGCACGTTCAGGTTGTCGAACGGCGGCTTGGTGTTGTTCATGCCGACGTAGAAGATGTTCAAGCCTTCGCGTTCCAGAAGCTGCAAGTTCGGGTCGTTGGCGATGACATCGAAGTCGCCCGGACCGGGGTTATCGATACCATCAACCGCGCCTGCCTGAAGCTCGACTAGACGCGCGGCGGCTTCTGATGTCCAGCGGAAGATGACCGTCTGCTCGAATGCCGGGTCGCCCCAGTAGTTTTCGTTGCGGGTCAGGACGATTTCGTTGCCCTGATCCCAGTTTTCGAGCATGTACGGACCCGTGCCGATCGGGTTGCGGAACAGGGCTTCACCACCGCCGCCCGTCGCTTCGAGGTGCTCTGCCGGCTGGATGCCGAGCGACGAGAACGCCACCTTCTGCGCGAACGCGCCGTCGGGCTGGCACAGGGTGAACTGAACCGTGAGCGGATCGACAGCCTGAATCGACTCGATGACCCCGCCGTAATCGCAGCTTGTCGCCGCGTACGTGATCAACCCGTCGTCCGAGGTTGTCATGCTTGCTTGACCTTCCTGCGCGAAAGCCGGGATCACCAGCCCGAGCGCAAGGACGGTAAGCAGGAGGAACGGTACAACACGTACTTTACGCATACACCTAACTCCTTTGAAAAAAACCATCCTGAGCGCACCGAATACGGCAAAACGGCGATGTACTGATCTAGTCATCTGTCCCGTTTAAGGTTCAAATATGCCGTATCGTTGCAGCTTGCTGTTAAGGATTGTAATCTGATTTCACAAAAAGTCACAACATATGTGCATGCGTAAATATAAAATCTATATCAAGGTGCGAAGATTTACGCTTTCTATGCAAAATTCATTCTATAATTCAGAAGTATGGTTGAATCGCCGGAGCGTCATCGATGATCGCCTACGACAACGCCAGCCTCTCCCCCCGTGCGCTGATCGAGAGCTACAGCCACGCTTTTCACGCCTTGAATGGGCGTGACCCGCGCGTGCGCTACATGGGCAATCACTGGTTTGTCGTCAACGGGGAAACCGTCCACCGCGTCACGCTGATGGAAGAAGTCGCGCGGCTGCGCGACCTGTCGCAGCGGCAGACGCTCCATCGCGCCGACAAGAGCGTCATCAAGCGACTGATCGCACGGCTGAAGAACCTTTAGCCTTCACCCTATTACACAATTTGAAGTCCTTGACCCCCTCACCCCAAACC
>JAEVZT010000460.1 GCA_023392115.1 Chloroflexota bacterium | reverse complement strand
GCATCACGCCGTAGGAAAAGGCGGTCGGAAATGTCGCTTCCTGCCCGGTGTTGAACAGGAAAATGAAGCCTGCCGGATCGTAGCTCCAGACGTCTGTCGTCAAAGTGAGGACGTGCATGATGATCGTCGTCAGCGTGAAAAACAGCGAGACTCCGACGAGGGCGATCAATATGCGGCGCGCGCCGTTAAAACGCAGTTCGATCGTCGGGCGTTCGCGTGCCATATCCACTAGACAGGCGTAGACGAAGGTGGCTGCCCCGATCAAGCGCAGGAATGCGCCGACGTCGTCATTGACCGTCCAAGCATAGGCAAGTCCGGCTGTCCATACGTAGCCGCCGACGATCAGCAGTGCCGAGAGGCGAAAGAGGTGGCGCGCGCTAGTGTCGATCGGACGCGATGCCCGGAAACTCGCTGCGAGTGCGGCGAGCGCGACGACGATCACGACCCATCCATGCGCCCCGCCACCGAGCGCGTGCCACCGCGAGAGAAAGCGCTCGTGGACGTTGGTGCCGAAGTCGAGTGCCAGCGTCAGGCACAGGAGGATCACGCCGCCGCCAAGACGGCGACTTGGCGCGTTCACCCGCCGCGAGGCATAGAGGATCAGTGCCGCCAGTAGAAAGAGCGATGACCCAAACCACGACGCGAGGCTGGCTTCGCGGCTCAAATCGAACATGCGCTCAATCTCGAACGCAAACGGCTCCATGCGCGCCGCGACTGCTTCGAGCGCGGGTCGAAGCGCGCCGAGGGCGACGAGCGCGGCGACAGCGAGGAGATGGGCGATTAGCAGCGATCGTGCATGTACCGTGAGCGATGCGGGCATTCACCCTCCTTCGATGACGCAGCTAACAGCTTATCATCCCATCCATGCAGCCGTGATGCAAGAGGTAACGTCACCATTTCAGCGGACATTTGTTCCCCTGACTGAACCGGTTGAAAGGGTCTATAATCAGTGGTTGCCGCCGCGCAAAACGGGCGGTTCGATACTGGACTGAGTGCTGAACAATGACCGCCGTTTTGGCGGTGGAGTGATTCTTCCTAAGGAGAATAAAGGACTATGAACGTTGGAGTCATCGGTGCGGGGCGTATCGGCAAACTGCACGCGGAGAATCTTGCCCTGCGGATTCCCGAAACGAACGTCATCGCCATCGCCGACGTCGCCTTAGACGCGGCACAGGCGACCGCTGCGCGCCTGAACATTCCCCATGCGAGCGGTGATTACCGCGAGATGCTGGCGATGGACGAGATCGAGGCGGTCGTCATTTGCTCGTCAACCGACATGCACACGCAGATCATCATCGAAGCGGCGCAGGCGGGGAAACACATCTTCTGCGAGAAGCCGGTCGACCTGAACCTGAACCGGATTGACGAGGCGCTGTCAGCCGTCGAGCGCGCGGGCGTGAAACTGCAAATCGGTTTCAACCGGCGCTTCGACCCGAATTTCCGCCGCGTGCGGACGGCTGTCGAGAACGGCGAAATCGGGCAGCCGCACCTGCTCCACATCATCAGCCGCGACCCCGCGCCGCCGCCGATCAGCTACGTCAAGGTGTCCGGCGGCATGTTCGTCGACATGACGATCCACGATTTCGACATGGCGCGTTTCCTGATCGGCAGTGAAGTTGAGGAGATCTACACGTCCGCCGCCGTGCGCGTTGATCCGGCAATCGGCGAGGCGGGCGATGTTGACACGGCGCTCGTCGTCCTCAAGTTTGCCAACGGCACCATCGGCACGATCGACAACAGCCGCAAGGCGGTCTACGGCTACGACCAGCGCGTCGAGGTGTTCGGCAGCGGCGGCAGCATCCAGACGAACAACAACTTCGCCAACAATGCCGTCGTCAGCACGGGCGAGAAAATCTACCGCGACCTGCCGCTGCACTTCTTTGTCGAACGCTACATGGAAAGCTACCTGATCGAGATGCGGGCTTTCGTCGACGCCGTCCTGAACGACGCGCCGATCCCGGTCAGCGGCTATGATGGTCGCGTGCCAGTCGTCATGGGCTTGGCGGCGCGCAAGTCGTATGATGAAAACCGCCCGGTGAAGCTGAGCGAGATCGGTTGAACTCGGGACAACTTTTCACGCGCGACCGCTTCACGTGGCTCGCGTACTGGATGCTGGCGTATTTCGCCTACATGCAGTCGACACTCGGTCCGCTGACGCCGTTCCTGCGCGCCGAACTCGATTTGAGCTACACGGTGACGGCGATGCACCTGAGCGCGTTCGCCCTAGGCATGATCGCCGCCGGTCTCTTGAGTGATAGGCTGGCGGCACGCTTTGGTCGGCAGATGCTGTTTTGGGGCGGCGGTGCTGGCATGGCGCTCGGCGCGGTGCTGCTGATTCTCGGACGGCAGCCCGCCGTGACGATCGCCAGTTCGCTGTGCATGGGCCTGCTCGGCGGGTTCCTAATCGTCATGATTCAAGCGGCGTTGTCTGATCGACATGGGGCATTACGCGCGCTCGCGCTGACCGAAGCCAACGTCGTCGCCGCTGTGTTCTCGATGCTCGCCCCGCTGTTGATCGGACTCGGCGAGCAAAGCGGACTCGGCTGGCGCATCGGGTTAGGGGTGGCTGTCGCCGCCTGCTTGCTCTTGTTCGGCGTGTATCGCCGCGAACCGCTGCCGACAGCCACGAGCGTCGGCGCTTCAAGAGATGAACCCGCGCGAGCGATGCCGCTCAAGTTCTGGGCATACTGGCTCGTGTTGATCCTGTGCGTGTCGATTGAGTGGTGCGTCGTCTTTTGGGGCGCGGATTTCATGGAGAACGCCGTCGGGCTGGAGCGCGTCACCGCCTCGACACTGATGAGCGTCTTTTTCGCCGCGATGGTGCTTGGTCGCTGGATCGGCAGCCGCTTGACGCGCATTTACGAGAGCAGCCGCCTGCTGATCTATGCCGTCGCCATCGTCCTTGTTGGTTTTCCGATGTTCTGGTTAGGCACGCTGCCGCTTATCAACATCGCCGGTTTGTTCATCGCCGGACTCGGTATCGCCAACCTGTTCCCACTCACGCTGTCGGTCGTCACCAGCGTCGTACCGGAGCGGTCGAACACGGCGAGCGCGCGGGCGTCGCTCGGGTCGGGGCTTGCGATCTTGATCACGCCGCAGCTCCTCGGCGCGTTCGCCGATCAGGTTGGCATACAGGGGGCGTTTGGCGTTGCGGCGGTGCTGTTGGTCATCGTGCTGGTGATCACGCTGGCGGCGCGGCGCGTGCCGCTGCCTACACCTGTCTAGAAGGCTCGTCTGATACATGGGTTTACTGTAGAGGTGAAGCAGGATGACGATCGTTAACGTGCGCGCTGAGAACTGGAATCATCTCAACGACGAGTTGTATAGGGAATCGTGGAATGATGCGATTCAGCGTCTTCGTCCGGCGGATGCGTTTCGTGGCAGCCCTACCGACGATTTCACGCTCCGATCGGGGCTGATCCGCCTTGGACACGCGCCGGAACGGACGCGCGAGATCGAAAAGAGCATCCTGCGTACTTTCATCAAATATGCGCCGCCGCGGGCGACACAGGACTCGCTGTGGAAGTGGCTTTCGCTGGCGCAGCATCACGGGCTGCCGACGCGCCTGATGGACTGGACGTATTCGCCGTTTATCGCGCTGCACTTCGCCGTCGGCGAACTGCCGGATCCTGATGTCGACGGCGTTGTCTGGCGCGTTGGCTACCAGAACGTTCATAAGAAGCTTCCGCCGGAGTTTCGGACGGAGATCGAGAAGGCGGGGCTCAACCTGTTCGGCGTGGAGATGCTCGAAGCCGTCGTGCCGCACCTGTCGCGTTTTGAAACGCTCGGCACTGGCAAGACGTTCGCGCTGTTCTTCGAGCCGCCGTCGCTCGACGAACGGATCGTCAACCAGTACGCGCTGTTCTCTGTCATGTCCGACCCGGCGCAGGCGTTCGACGAGTGGCTTGAAGCGCACGAGGATACGTTCACGCGCATCATTATCCCCGGGCGCATGAAATGGGAGATTCGCGACAAGCTCGACTCGATGAACATCACCGAGCGCGTTCTGTTCCCCGGACTTGACGGTTTGAGCCGCTGGCTGCGGCGCTGGTACACGCCCGTGAATGCGTCTGAATGAAGTGGGGGAATGTGTGATGAGGCAGATCGGAAGACTTGTCGCGATCTGCCTCTTTGATTCCGCTACCCTGAGAAGACGATCTCAACCTGCGCATCGCTCAGCAGGTTGAAGCGAAATTCGAGGATCGAACGGTCGAGGTTATAGGCGGCAGCCGGTTCAGGCGTGATGCTGACGGCACTCGCGCCGGGCGGCAACGACACTGTTACGCTGACGACGTTCGCACGACTGCCGGGCTGCTTTTGCAGCAGCAAGCGGTAGACGCTGAGATCGCCGAACGTCTCGACGACGGGAGGTGTCCGGTATGCGAGCTGTGGGCGCGCGACCGAGTCGAATGGGATGAACAAGCGGCTGACGAAATCGGTGTGTGTGGCGCTGTTCACCGTCGTCGGCGACGCGTTGAAGTTCGCCGACTCGATCAACTCGCTCGAAGGCGGCACGAAGACCTGAAGCAGGTTGTGATAGTCCTCCGTCCCGTGATACTCGGGATTCACGGCGGGGTCGCTCTCGGCGATGCGTGCAGAATAGTCGTAAGCGACGGTCGCGGTTCCAATCACGCTGCCGGCAGGCTGGAGATCGACATCATACGTGATCTGCCGCTGGATTGAGTAGTTTGACTTGTTGCCGAGGTTCGCGTCGGCGACCATCAGGTAGTCATGTCCGACGCCTGACGCCTGCTCGCCTGTCCAACCAAGCTGTCGGACGGCATTTTGAAGCGCGTCGTCGGGGAAGTAAATCATGATGTGTTTTTCCTGAATCGCCCTCAGGAACGCGCCGAGCAGCGCCTGATTCGTGTCGGCGTTCGCGCTGCCCGCCTGCCAGTCGTTGAGGATTTGACGGTAGAGCGCGACGAGATATTCCTTGTGCGGACTCCGCCCTTCACCGTCGGCGCGAATGCCGTAGATCACATTGCGGAAAGTCTCGGTTGACACGGCGCCGGGGTAGCCGGGCACTGTCACGCTGCCGAGCGCCTCGATCAAGTATTCAAAGCCGGTGATGTCGATCGAGATGACCCCGTCGACAGGGGCGTGGCGGTTGTTACCGTTGTTGTAGTACCACATTGCCATCTCCGCCGTCGAGGGGAAATCGGCGTACCAGCTTCCATCCCACGCCGCGGCGATCGGGTTGCCGTAATTGATCCACCAACCGGGAATGTTGATCTGGGCGGCGAGCGATGCTGGCGGAGGCAGCGGCGTTTCCGCCGTCGTCGGGTAGTAATCATATGCTGTGATGCGACCGTTCCTCATCGTCATCCAGCCGTAGGTGCTGATGTAGCCACCCGAGGGGCGCAGTTCGTCGTTGTTTTGCGACAGCACGAGGTAACTGCGTTCTTCGGTAATGCCGAGCGCCGTCGTCAGGATGTCCGGCGCTTGCAGCAAGATGTTGTTGATCCCGGTGAGCTGCTCGTTGTAATCGAGCAGGTCTTCGTAATATGCGATGATCTGCGGCGACGGGCTGGTGAGGCTGATGGCGTCAATAGCCCGCTGTGCCGCTGACAATTCTTCCGCCGCGCGTGTGAACTGGCTGCGTCCGATCCGCAGCAGTTCGATGATGCGCTCGCCTGATGAGATTTGCGCGACGACCGTTCCGCTCTCGTCACCGGAAACCATGTAAAACAGGGTCGGCTGAAGCCCGTTGAGGATGTCTGTTGCTGCTAGCGCTAGATGCCGTGCAGCGTCAACAATCTCCATCGACGCTCCAATCTCGGGGTTGAGTCCGGTGAACGGCTTGAGCAGTGTGAACCGGCTCTGTGCCGCGCCGAGTGTCCGCGACAGGTCGCTGACGCCGCCTTGCAGCCGTTCCAGATCGGTCAGCGTAAGTTCGCTCCCCTGCTTCCCGTTCAGGCTGGTCATGACACGGTTCAGATTCTCGACCGAGCTTTGTACGCGGTTGAACGAGTCGAATACGAGCACGACCGCGCCAACGATCAGCAGCGCCGCAATCGCCGCGACAAGCGTGATCACATTCCAGTTCAGGACTTTTCGCGCGCGACGGCGCAAGCGATGTGTCAGGCTCGAACGGTGTCGCCGCTTGCGTCGCTGCAGCGGTTCTGCCGTCAGAACATCAGGTTGATTATCGGCGGTATTGTTCTTCACCCGCCGGTTCGTCGGCTCGTCTACAGTACTCATGTAAGGTGTTCCTGTTCCTCGTGTGTGCCGGAAGCAGTCGCGGAGAAGTCTTGGAAGCGACTCGATATACCCTATCTGCGACGCGGGACTATGCCATTTCATTTTAGCAGAAGCAGCCCAATTTGCATGATTGATACTTATGAAAAGATAAATTTACAAAATTCATTCTCTAACGACTAACATTTTTTCCGAAGCGGCGCTAAACTTTTATATATGTTAGAGGTGTAGTAAACTCCAAGCATGCGTGCGTACGCTCAGGAGAGGAAGCGGTGATGGGCATGAAACGAGTATCATTGGGATTGACCATATGCGCGGTAGTTGTACTCTGCATGTTCCTCGCACCGGCAGATGCGCAGGCGCAGCAAGGTACCGCCGCGACGTGTGAGGCGTTTGTCCAGCAGGTTCTGAACAACATCAGCCTCGAGTGCGCCGGAATGAGCCGCAATACTGCCTGTTACGGGAATCCCGAAGTCAGCTACACGCGTTTCACCCAGCAGTTTGGTGCCGACTACTTCTCCGAACCGGGCGATCGTGCGGACCTGACAACCACCGAGACGATCCAGACAGACCCGTATGACGCTGCGGCAGGAACATGGGGCGTCAGCGTGTTCAACATTCAGGCAAATCTGCCGAATGATCTTGCCAATAACGATGTTGTTTATATCGCGCTCGGCGGCGTCGAGGTTGAGAACGACGTCGAACCGGGTGACGCTGTGATCCTGCCGGCACAGGGCACGACGGTAAGGACCGCCCGAGTTGGCGCGGAACTGCTCGTCGATCCGCCCGGCGTCGGTCGACGCGACGTCATCACCCCGATACCGAACAACACAAGTCTATTGGCGGACGCGCTGAGTGAAGCTGGAGATTACGTTCGGGTCATCTATCAGAACAACGTCGGTTGGGTGAGCCGCGCGACGCTCGATCCGTCGATCGACTTGAGCGCGCTTCCTGTTATCGGGCCTAACCGCTTCACACCGATGCAGTCGTTCTACTTCCGCGTCGGCATCGGCGGCATCTCGTGCGTCGACGCGCCGTCGCTGTTGTTCGTTCAGGGTCCAATGGACACGCCTGTCGACATCGCCGCGCACCAAGAACCAATTCGCATCGACGGAGCGGCAGTGCTGCGGACGCTTCCGCCCGGCGATGAACTGGGTGATGCGATGGAAGTGACCACGCTGTTTGGGCTTGTTCGGATTAATCCCGGCACCCAAAACGAAATCATCATTCCGCCCGGCTATAGAGCACAGGTTGGCTTCTGTCCCGAGTTTGTCAGCCTCGGCATCGAAGGTGATGACGACGAAAAAGGTATCTGCGGTGACTGGTCAACGCCTCGTCCTCTGACTCAAGCGGAGATTGACGAACTAGACATCATCGAAGATTTCCCTGAGAACATCATCAATTTCGACGTGGATCTGCCGATTATCACTATTCCTTCGGGCGTCGGCGCGCCGCCTGCGGAGTTCGTGTTCCCTGATCCCCGTGCGCTTGCACGCGCTCGCGAGCTGTGCCAGCAGGGTGTCCTGCCGCAGAGCGTCTGCCAGTTCCTCGGGTTCTGATCTTCAGAATTTACGTGCTGAAACGCCCTCACAGTGCTATGCTGTGAGGGCGTTTTGATGCTTGCAAGGATTTCTTGGTATGCCTAAGCCAATTGGTATTCAACTCTATACCGTCCGCGATGCGTTATCGCAGGACTACGAAGGCACGGTTCGCAGGATCGCCGAGTTCGGCTATGCCGGCGTCGAACCTGCGGGCAATTTCGGCAGGGGGGTCGAGTGGTCGCGAGACTTGTTCCGCTCGTTGGGCTTGCAGACGCCGAGCGCTCACGTTGGCATTCCCGATGGCGATCCCGGCGCGACGTTTGAGATACTGCACACGCTTGGCTGCACCTATTATGTCGTCCCGTGGCTGCCGCCGGAGCAGTTTCGTGACCGCGACTCGATCCTGCGCGTCTGCGACCGGATCAATGCGTTCAACACGCAGGCGCGCGCCGAAGGGTTCACGCTGGCGTATCACAACCACTGGTTCGAGTATGAGCCGGTTGGCGATACGTTTGGCTACCGCATCATGCTTGAGAACCTCGACCCGACGGTGATGTTCGAGATCGATACGTACTGGGTGCAGACGGCGGGCTGCGACCCGGTGGCAGTGATTGAGGAATTGGGCGCGCGCGTGCCGCTGCTGCACATCAAGGACGGTCCCTGTGTGCAGGATAAGGCGATGGTCGCAGTCGGCGAGGGAAAGATGAATTTCGCCCCGATCATCGAAGCGGCAGTACACGCTGAATGGTTGTTCGTCGAGCTAGACCGGTGCGACACCGACGTGATGGAGGCTGTCGCCCGCAGCATTCGCTACCTAACGGATGAAGGTCTTGGGCATGGAAACTAGAATTAAAGTCGGTATTATCGGCGTCGGCAACATCTTCGCGCAGTACATCAAAGGCTGCCGCGCATTCAAGATACTGGACGTGGTCGGGTGCGCGGATATCGATTTCAGCCGCGCGCAGGCAAGGGCGGAGGAGTATGGGCTAAAGCCATACACCGTTGACGCGATGCTCGCCGACCCGGAAATCCAGCTGGTCGTCAATCTCACGATTCCTGCCGCGCATGCGCCTGTGAGTCTGGCTGCATTGAACGCGGGGAAGCATGTCTACAGTGAAAAGCCGTTCGCAATCACGCGCGAGGATGGGCAGAAGATCCTCAATGCGGCGCGTGAACGCGGCTTGCGCGTCGGCTGCGCGCCCGATACGTTCCTCGGCGGCGGCGTTCAGACGTGCCTCAAGCTGATTACCGACGGCGTGATCGGCGTCCCGGTCGCGGCGACGGCGTTCATGGCGTCGCATGGTCCTGAAGGCTGGCATCCTAATCCCGATTTCTATTACCAGCTTGGCGGTGGACCACTGTTCGACATGGGACCCTACTACCTGACGGCACTCGTCAGCCTGCTCGGTGCGATCGATCGCGTGTCCGGCTCGGCGCGCATTTCCTTTGCCGAGCGCATCGCGACGAGCAAAGAACACAACGGTCGCCGGATTCCCGTCGAAGTGCCGACCCACATCGCCGGAGTCCTCGACTTCAAGAGCGGCGCTGTCGCGACGATGATCACCAGCTTCGACGTCTGGACGCACAACCTGCCGCGCATTGAAATCTATGGCTCGCTTGGCAGCCTGAGTGTTCCCGATCCAAATACCTTTGGCGGTCCCGTTCAGGTGCGGTTGAGCGATGATGAATCGTGGCGTGATGTTCCGCTCACGCACAGCGATACGGTGGGGCGAGGCATCGGCGTGGCAGACATGGCGTATGGCATCGTCTACGGGCGCGCACACCGCGCAAGCGGCGACCTCGCATACCATGTCCTCGACGTGATGCATGCTTTTGGCGACTCGTCGACGGCAGAACGTCACATTCATGTCGAAAGCACTGTCGACCAGCCCGTGCCGCTGCCGGTCGGGCTGGCTGAAGGCGAGCTGGACGGTGCAGGGGTGACCGCCTAATTCCTTTCCACGAGTCGGAAAGCGGCGTGACACACGCAGCATGTCGCGCCGCTTTTTGATTCCCGTGCCGTTTCGAAATATCCTGTCATCCGACTTTAGGCGGAAATAGCATCTCCGACGAAGTACTGGTGGATATTTCCGTCATTTGCCCGCCGAATTCACGTCGAAACGCACGTAAATTTAGGACGAACATAACTTGAGGAAAGTTGCAGACTTTCCTTCACGAAATTTAGAAATCGAAAGCTTAATTTATCCACGAGAGGGTTCAGCTTATAATCTTTTGCGAAGCTACTCTTACGAAACATAACTTAACAGTAGCACGCAGCGTCAAGGCTCATCGGATCACCCGCACTTTTTAGGAGCAACAGATGACCAAGAAGATTCTGACTGTGCTGTCCGAATGGGGCTACTGGGGCGAAGAACTTGTCGGTCCCCTAGAAGTCCTCGATTCGTGCGGCTACGAAACCGTGTTCATGACCGCAAAGGGCAAGCGCGCGCACGCGCTGCCGCCGAGCATGACCCCCGGTTATTTCGACCCGCCGCTGAAGAAGGTCGTTACCGACGAATACTACGCGCAGAAGACCCGTGAAATTGACGAATCGACGCGGCTTGACAATCCGATCAACCTTGAGGCGTGGTTCCCGGAGCGCCCGTATTTCAACGACCCGAACTTCGGTCACGGGCTTGAGGCGTATCACAACGAGCGCGACAAGCGCTGGGAAGAACTGAAGCAGTACGACGCGCTGCTGATGGTCGGTGGCAGTGGTCCGCTGTTGGACATGGTGAATAACCAGCGCCTGCACGACGTGATCCTTGGCTTTGTTCACCTGAACAAGCTGGTCGTCGCCGAATGCTACGCCGTCACTTGTCTGGCGTTTGCCCGCGACTGGAGCGATCGCAAGAGCATCATCGCCGGGAAGCACGTCACCGGGCACGCGCTCGAATATGATTACAAGGACGGCACCGGCTTCCTCAACACCGACATCAACATCGGTCCCCCGCCGTACCCGCTGGAATTCATCCTGCGTGATGCTACGCAGCCCGGTGGTCAGTATCATGGTGGGGTTGGGCACACGCTCTCCACAATTCTTGATTACCCCTTCCTGACAGGTCGTTCGACGCAGGATTCGCGTCTGGTCGGCGAACTCATGGTAGAAGTGCTCGAGCGCGATCTCAAGCGCTACGGTTGGTAGTCACAGTCAGCCGGTTAGCTGGTCTTCCAGCTAGCCGGTTTCCTTCACGCAGCCTAAGGAGAAGAGGCGATAAAGATGCCGGGTAGAACTGGTCGCTACGCGATCATCGAACAATTCCTTGCCGATGGCATGAATTTCATGTTCGGTAATCCGGGTACTGTCGAGCAGGGTTTCCTCGATTCGCTTGAGGCATATCCTGACTTCAAGTACATTATGGGATTGCAGGAATCAATTGCCGTTGGCATTGCGGACGGTTACGCCCGTGCGACACGCCGACCGACGCTTGTCCAACTTCACAGCGGTGTGGGGTTAGGAAACGGCATTGGCATGATGTATCAGGCGATGCGCGGACATGCGCCGCTGGTCGTGATCGCCGGCGAGGCAGGCATTCGCTACGACGCGATGGACTCGCAGATGGCTGCCGATCTTGTTTCAATGGCGCGCCCTGTCACCAAGTGGTCGACGCGGGTAGTCGATCCAAGTTCGGTGCTGCGCGTTCTGCGCCGTGCCGTCAAGATCGCCATGACTCCGCCGACGGGTCCCGTCTTCGTGTGCCTCCCCGCCGACGTGCTCGACGCGCCGAATGACGAAGTCGTCGCGCCGACGACGCTGCTCGACACACGCGTTGTCCCAACGACTGAATCGCTTGAGCGTGCAGCGTCGATGCTGGCAAACGCCCAGAACCCGCTGATCATCATGGGCGACGGGATCGCGTTTTCAGGCGCACAGAACGAGCTGGCGCGTGTCGCGGAACTGCTCGGCGCGGAAGTGTGGGGCGCGGATTCGTCGGAAGTCAACCTGAGCTACCGTCACCCGCTGTTTAAGGGGATGCTCGGTCACATGTTCGGCGCGTCAAGCGCGAAAGTGACGACGAAAGCCGATGCGGTGCTGGTCGTAGGCACATACATCTTCCCCGAAGTGTTCCCGTACCTGAAGCCGGATCAAATCTTCGCGCCAAATGCCAAGATCGTCCACATCGACCTGAACGCTTACGAGATCGCCAAGAATTTCCCGATTGATCTCGGCTTGGTGAGCGATCCGAAGCTGACGCTTGCCGGATTGGCGACCGCGCTCGAAGGGACAATGAGCGAGAGTTTCCGTCAGGCGGCGCGTGAACGGCTTGAAGCAAGCGCGGCGGCGAACAACTCGGCGCATGAAGCGACGCTCGAACGCGACCGCAGCCGCCGTGACGAATATCCGATGCATGCTTCGGCGTTCATGGAAGCGCTGTCGCGGCATGTGCCGGACGATCTGATGATCTTCGACGAGGCGCTGACC
>JAEVZT010000459.1 GCA_023392115.1 Chloroflexota bacterium | reverse complement strand
CGTCTGACCCGCGCATCCTGCTCGCGTACGAATGGGATCACCAGCCGCTGCCGGCACGGCACGGCTTCCCGCTGCGCATCCACATCCCGAATCACTTCGGCATGAAACAGCCGAAGTGGATCACGCGGATCGAGTTCATCGAAGGCGACGAGGACGGTTATTGGGTGCGGCGCGGTTGGGACAAGGACGCCGTCGCCCGCGCGACATCGGTCATCGACACGGTGGCTGTCGATGCCGTATACGAGAATGAGGATGGCGCGCGCGTCGTCCCAATCGGCGGCATCGCGTGGGCGGGCGATCGCGGCATTTCAAAGGTTGAAGTCCGCATTGACAGCGGCGAATGGACGGAAGCGGCGCTGCGCGCGCCAATCTCAGACCGGACGTGGCAGCTCTGGCGCTATGACTGGGCGTTCAGCGAAGGGTCACATACCTTCGAGGTGCGCTGCTACGAAGGCGACGGCACGCCGCAGATCGAAACCCCCGCGCCCGTCCGACCGGGCGGCGCGACAGGCATTCACTCGCGGCGGGCGACCGTATAAGGCAGCGTCCGCCGAATCTGCTGCACAACTGTCCGCGCCTCGTGGCGGATGTTGTGCAGCGGACCTAACCCCCGGTAGTACCAGCCGACAAGATACAACCCCGGACAGCCTTCGACCTGATACGTCTGCTTGTCGATCTGCAGATGCCAGCCGTCCTCGTCCATCTGATAGGGGAAGTCGAGGAAGTCGATTACCGGACGGTAGCCCGTGCCAAGGATCACCGTATCGACTTCGTGCTGTGTTGTGTCGTCGAGGACGGCGCAGCGACCATGCAGGCGGGCAAGCCCGTTGACAGGCTTGATCGCTCCTGCGCGCACGGCATCGATCAACTCGTGCCCGCGCACCGGGGCTGACGTGCCGAGGCGCTGGTCGCGGTTGCGGGCGAATTTCATGCCGAGGTCGCCCATATCGCCGTAGCCTTGATAGACGATCCTGTCGATCAACGGCTTGCGGATGCGTTCGGGCAGCGGGTAGAGCAGGATTTGCCACGCGGTATTCGGCAGCCCGTAGGGGAACTTGCGCGCGACGAGGATGTCGCTGCGGATCGCCAGATAGACCGGCTTGGCGGCGTGCCCGACGAGCGCGACGGCAATATCGACGCCGCTGGGGCCGCTGCCGACGACGAGCACGCGCTTCCCGGCGAACGACTCCGGCGCGTGGAAGTCGTGGGCGTGGATCAACTGCCCGCTGAACGACTCCTGACTGGGGATGTTCGGCATGTACGGGCTGCCGAAGCGTCCGGTCGCCAGAATCACCGCCGGATAGACATCGCTGTCCTTGTTCGTCTCGACGCGCCAGCCCTCGCCTTCGGGCGCGACGCGCGTCACTTCGACGCCGTACTCGATCCGCAGCGGGTGCTGCTCTAAATAGGCGAGGATGTAGCGGTAAAACTGCTTCCCCGACGGAAAAACGCCGTACGACAGCGGGATTCGCCTACCGGGTAGGTGCGAGACGAATCCCGCTGTATTCAGTTCGAGCGTTGGATACAGGTTCGCCCACGTCGACGCGGGCACATCCGCGCGATCGACCAGCCGGTAGGGAATACCGGCTCTGGTGAGGTAATAGGCGCTGCTGATCCCGGCGGGACCCGCGCCAATCACGAGGACTTCCTGACGCATCGAGACTCTATTCTCCTGCCGGTGAAGCCGTGGGCGCGATCACCGTGCCCTGCGCGTGAGCGGTCGCCGTCAGCGCCATCAACGGGCGGTAGACGGTCGGCACAGCTTGCAGCGTCGCGGGGTAGTTCGCCGCGTCTTCGGTGCTGCGCGGCAAAAGCTGCCCGTATACCTCAAGTTCAGGCGCGGCGATGGCGTCGCGCGTCATGGCGGCTTCGGTGTCGACGGCGTTGAATTCTTCCTGCGGCATCTGAATCTTGAGGACGCCGATGGCGTACAAGCTGATGAGGAACATGAACAGGACGATCAGCGCGATAACCAGCCCGGCGGCGCGGTTGGCGCGGCGGGTGGTTGGTGTCAGCACCTTGAGTGGCAGGCGCGCGTCCGGCGACTGCGCCGCGTCGACGTTTGCCTTGAGCGCCGCGAAGTCATACGCTTCGCTGAAGTCGAGCACTGCTAAATGGTCAATTGTGCGCGGAAGCTCGACGGGCTGCGCGATCACCGGCAGCACATGCTGACCACGGTCGAGCGCCGCGTAGATCGCGTCGAGCATCACGTCCTCGCGCTGCGCCGCCGGCGAGAGGATCGGGATCAGCACGTCGCCGCTCGTCATCCCCTGATCGGCGGGGAGCAGTTCGTATCCCGCGCCGCGCAGATCGCTTTCAATGCGGCTGGCAAGGCGGGCGTCGGTTGCGTTGTAGAGAACTCTAAGCATCATTTACATCCTGTCGCTGGCGGTGCTTGGCTGTGACGTTGTGGTTTCACTCGCGGCAGCGCCCGGCGCATCCGCGATGAGCTGCAAATTCGCGATCTCCAATGATCGCACGTAATTGACGATATCCCAGTGATCGGCGTCGTCAAGCTCCCCGCACGGCGGCAAACTGCGCCAACCGTCGCCTACATAGGCGTAGAGTTCCTCGTCGCGCGTGCGCGGCAATCGATCAACCAGTTCGTCAAGCGCGCGCGTCCCCGACCAGCCGGGACAGCTTGCGTCGAACAGGGCGCGCCCGCGTTCGAGCGAAGTTTGATCGGGCAGGACGGCGTTGACGATTTGCGGCGGCGGGTTGACCGTCACGTTGTACTGCTCCGATGCCTGCTGCGCGGCGAGGACGCCGATCACGACGACGGCGATACCGGCGGCTGTCGCGCCGAGGGCGATCGTCACGCTGGCAGGGCTGATGTCGAGCCAGTTGTAAAAGCGCCGTGCCAGCGGCGTCAGCGCGTAGCCGATGGCGATCACCACACCGCCGAGCGCCAGCAGCGTGAACGCATTCGGATCGCGCGACTGGATGACGGCGGCGTCTTCCGAAATCGTCAGGTCGAAGGCGGCGCGCACCGGCTCGTCTGTGCCGATGTCGATCAGCGCCCACCAGTCGCCGGCGGCGTTCAGGTCGTCGCCGACCGTCGTGTACAAACCGTCACCG
>JAEVZT010000428.1 GCA_023392115.1 Chloroflexota bacterium | reverse complement strand
AACGTTGTGCCGCCGTCCGGCACGTTTGCCAGCACCTCGGCGTTGGCTTTTTCGGCTGCGGCGACGAGAATCTCCGTAATTGACATCGTGTTTTCGTTCGCGCCTGTCAGCATCGGAACGTAGACGTTGCTGATGATGTGCGACGCGACGGTGCGCGTTGTCATCGCCGATGCTTTTTCGCCGTCGTGGTGACCACCCATGCCGTCGGCAATGATGAAAACGCCGAAGTCGGGACGTTCTTCGGCGCTGCGGCTGGTCGAGAAGGTTGAGAATGCCGCATCCTGATTATTGCTGCGCACCACGCCAACATCGCTAAGCTGACCGAAGATCAGGTGGTCGCCGCCTAGGAAGCTCATCAGCGACTCCTGCGGCAGCGGACGGGTTACGCCGTCGGGAGCATCGGGTGTAAACGCGATCTCCTGCGTGATCAACTGCGACGTGTCGATATTCGACGGATCGGAATTGTCGGGCGGAATAGGGGTGGGAGTTGGCTTATCCATACCGTTCTCTGCGGGTCTAGTCTGAGCAAAAAGGCGACGGAACAGGTGCATGGTAATCTCCACTTTCCTCGCTCAAGTTGCGAGCGGGAAGGCGTACAGTACGCGATCCAGCGAACCAATGAGGACGAGATCTCCCGCAATGCACGGGGTCGATGTGATCGCGCCGCCTGTCTTGTACTTCCACTGTTCCTTGCCGGTGTCTGCGTTCAGACAGTAGAAATAACCGTCGGTGCCGCCAAAGAAGACGCTGTCGCGGTGGACAACCGGTGAGGATACAATCGGTTTCTCCGCCTCGTACTTCCACCTCTCGCGGGCGTTCTGCGTATTGACCGCGTAGAAATTGCCGTCCGCCGAGCCAAAGTACAACAGCCCTTTGTGCTCAACCGGCGACGAGATGATGGGTCCATTGGTGCGAAAGCGCCACGAGTTGAACCCGTTATTCGCGTCGAGGGCGTACATGAAGCCATCGGTTGAACCAATGTAGCAGATTTCCTCAGTCGGGTGAACATACGGTGACGAAATGACGCCGCGCCGCGTGCGGTATCCCCATTTACGGTTGCCCGACAGGCTCAGGGCGACGACGTCGCCGGACTCCGCGCCGACGATCACCAGTTCATTCGTCACAAACGGACGACCGCGCACAGGCGCAGCCATATCAAATGCCCATAATTGGCGCCCATACGTGGCGGAAATGGCGTAGACTTTGCCGTCGTCGCTGCCGATGAAGATGTAATTGTGGGCGATGCGCGGCGTCCCGCGCACGCGCTCCTTCGTCGCGAATGTCCAGCTAATGCGTCCGCTGCGGTAATCAACCGAGTACAGGCTGAAGTCCTCCGACCCGAAGACCACTGTGCGATTTGATTCGTCGATTACAGGTGACGACGCGATGCCGCCTCTAGTCGCGTATTTCCAGAGGAGTTCGCCGTTTTCGAGGTTGAGCGCCCACATATTGGTGTCGTACGAGCCGATGAACGCCATGTCGTGCATCGTTGCCGGGCTGCACCGAATCTCGTCTTCCGTCTTGAACGTCCACTTGGGCTGCATCGTGCCGCCCTTAACCGCCCCGTTCTGAAAGAAGTCGGTGCCGTCTTCGACGGGCGAGGCGGACTCTCTTGGTGCAATGGGCTGCGCGGGTGTTGACAGTACGAATGGACGGTAGCGCAGCGCTTCAAGCGCCTCTTTCATCTGGCGGCACGACGGGTAACGGTCGACGGCGTTGAATTCAAGCGCTTTGGCGATGATCTCGACAAGCGCGGGCGGGACTTTCGGATTGATCGAGGCGATCGGGCGTTCGTGAAAGCTGAACGGCGGTTCAAGCCGGGGATCGCGGCGTGTCAACACGTGGTGCAGCGTCGCGCCGAGGCTGTAAACATCGCTAGCGGGCGAAATGTCGCCTTTGTACTGCTCCGGCGCGGAGTAACCTTCCGTACCGATCATCGTGTTCTTGACGCCGGTAACGAAGGCTTTAGCAATGCCGAAGTCGATCAAGCGGACTTTGCCGAGGCTGTCGATCATGACGTTCGACGGCTTAACATCGCGGAAAACGATCGGGTCGGGCTTCTGGTTGTGCAGGTAATCGAGCACGTCGCACAGATCAATCGCCCACTCGATGATCTTTTCAACCGGCAGCTCTTTGGTCTGCGTCAGCAAGATCTCGAGGTCCTTCCCGTTGATGTACTCCATCACGAGGTAAGCACGATCGTTGAGATCAAAAAAGTCATAGATTTGCGGGATTGCCGGGTGGCTCAGGGTGGCAAGAATGTTTGCCTCGCGGCGGAAGGTTTTGAGCATCGAAGCGCGCAGAGCGGCGTCGCTGACCTGCGTCTGCATTTCCTTCACGGCGACCAGCTTACGCACGTCGATGAAGTTGAGGTCACGCGCCTGATAGACGGTGCCCATGCCGCCGCCGCCAATGACGCCCATAATTTTGTAGCGATTGTGGAGGACAAAATTCGACTTGAGCGACGTGTCCTGCCCACTGTCGCCCGCACCGGCAAACTGAGTTGTTTCAGGCATCCAATCTCGCCTTGCGCCAGAATGAAATCATCGGAGTGATCTTGAAATATTATATTTGACCTGCCACAATACCGCAATTGAGGTTCACCGAGCTGTGGAAATTGATGTATCCTAGCATGACCCCGCTTGCAGTTTACCTGCACGTTCCGTTCTGCACGACCAAATGCACCTACTGCGCCTTCAACACCTACATCCAGCTTGAACACCTGATCGAGCCGTTCGTAGACGCGCTGGCACGCGAGATTGCCGTCGTCGGGCAGAGCAAGCCGCGACAGGACGTGCACACGATCTTCTTTGGCGGTGGCACGCCGAGCCTGCTGACTCCGGCGCAGTTCGAGCGCATCTTCGCGGCGCTCGACGCGCATTTCAACATTCTGCAAGATGCCGAAATCACCCTCGAAGCCAACCCGAACGATCTCGACGGCGGATACGCTGCGGCGCTGCGGCGCGTCGGCTTCAACCGGATCAGCATTGGCATGCAGTCCGCCAACGAGAACGAACTGCGCCTGTTTCGCCGCCGGCACGACAATGACGCCGTTGCCCGCGCGGTGGTTGGGGCGCGCGCCGGGGACTTTGACAATCTTAACCTTGACCTGATCTACGGCGCGCCGCACCAGACGCTCGTTTCATGGGACAACACCCTGCGCCAGACGATCGCGCTCAAGCCGGATCATGTGTCGCTGTACGCGCTGGGATTGGAAGAAGGTACGCCGATGCAGCGCTGGGTTGACACCGGCAAGCTGCCGACGCCCGACGATGATCTGGCGGCGGATATGTACAACCTCGCATCGGAACGGCTGGCTGCCGCCGGCTACCGGCAGTACGAGATCAGCAACTGGGCGCTGCCCGATCACGCCTGTCGCCACAATCTTCAATACTGGCGTAATCAGCCATACCTCGGACTCGGTCCCGGGGCGCACGGCTATGCCGGCGGCGTTCGCTACTCGGTGCTGATCTCACCGCAGCGCTATATCCGGGCGATGCAGGACGGCGACACTGAATGCGAGTTCCCACGCACCCCTGCAACCGATCAATACACGGTGATAGACCGCGAAGACGAGATCGCCGAAACCCTTATCATGGGGCTGCGCCTGACGGATGAAGGGATCGAACGGGAA
>JAEVZT010000382.1 GCA_023392115.1 Chloroflexota bacterium | reverse complement strand
ACCGGGAACTCGCCGTTCGGTCCGACCGTCTCCAGAACCTGCGCCAGTTCGTTGTACGTCATCGCCGAGGCAGCGTCGATCTCGTTGTTGATGAAGGCGTTCATGTCGAATGCCTGCTGCGCGATGACGACATCATCCGGGTTATCGGGATCAAAACCGGCTTTGGTCAGCGCGGCGAAGGTCGGGAACTGGTTGCCGCAGCACCAAACGCCAACCGTTCGACCGCCGAGGTCTTCGAAGCTGGTCAAGCCGCTGTCAACCCATGTGATCTGGCGCATGCCGCTGCGCTGGAAAATCTGCGCGATGTTGACGACGTCCTGCCCGGTTTCACGCGTCGCCAGAATGTTGCCCACCCAGTCGGTGCCGAATTCGACATCGCCTGAAGCGACCAACTGCTGCGGGTTAATGTCCACCCCCGCCGCTATGATCTCGACATCCAGCCCTTCTTCTTCATAGTAGCCGAGCGCTTCCGCCGCATAGTAGCCGGCGAACTGCGCCTGCGGCACCCACTTGAGGACGATGCTGACGGGAGTCAGTTCACCATCCTGCGCGGAAGCTACGGGGACGAGGGCAAGTACCAGTAATGCAACTGCCAGCAGAAGTACCTTACGCATGAACTCAACTCCTTTTAAGACAACCGCACCAATTTCATTTCTCGCGGAACGAGACATGCCACGACAGGAGCGCCCGTTCCACGGCAGAAACCAATAGGTAAAACAGGATGCCGAACAGCGCGGCGATCAGAATTGCCGACCACGCTTCCGGGTACTTGAATAAACCGGCGTCGTCGCGGATGCGGAAGCCAAGCCCGGTCGTCGCGCCGCCGAAATACTCGCTGACGATCGCGCCGATCATGGCGAGCGTCGTTCCCACCTTGAGCGCCGAGAAGATATACGGCAGGGCGTTGGGCAGGCGGAGTTTTGTGAAGATGTGCCACTGGTTGGCGGCATACGACTTCATCAGCTCGAGCGAGAGCGCGTCGACGTTCGTCAAGCCGCGCACGGTGCTGATCATGGCGGGGAAGTAGGTCAGCACGGCGACGATCGCGATCTTCGACGTCGGGTTGAGCGCGCCAAACCAGTTGTTGAAGATCGGTGCGAGGGCGATGATCGGCACGGCGTTGATGGCAATTGACACCGGCAGCAGCGCTTTGCTGAAGCTGGTGAAGCGCGCGGAGACAAACCCGGTCAGGATGCCCGCGCCGCAGCCGACGACGAAGCCCCAAAAGCCGTTCTGGAACGTGTTCCATCCGGCGGACACGAGGCGCGGATAGACCTCGGCGAAGGCAGCGCCGATCACCGACGGGCGCGGCAGCAGGAACTCTTGAATACGGAAGACGCTGCTCAGGACTTCCCACAGGACGATGACGACGACGGCAACAGCCAGCGCCGCGCCCTGCTTGCGTAACGCCCGGCGGTAGACCGGCATGCGCGTCCATGGGTGCCAGAGGATGATCGCGCTGATGATGGCGAGGTATTCAAAGACTGTCATCACACCGAGCGCCGATTCGAGCGCCGCGACCGGCGTCTCGTCGTTGAGGCGCGCGCTGAACACGGCTTGATCGATGCCGAACAGCGTCCCGCTCAGGTTGGAGCCAAACACGATGGCGAGCAGCATGTACGCCGTGTAGACGATCAGGATAATCGCGGCGGCTACCTTGATCGGGTTTCCGGCGATCGCCGTCCGGTTGCCGAGGACGCCGTTCCCGTACACCTGTTCCGGCGCTTGGAATGCGCGCCGCCCGCCGATGAGCGCGAAGACGGCGATCGCCAGCCCGACAGCCATCACCGGCTGAAGCGTCGCGTTGCGGAACGCCGATCCGAAGTGCGTGTTGAACTGTGTCAGCGGGTTTTGAATGTGGTATGTGACGGCGATCAGGAAGATCGTCGCCAGCGCCAGCATATCGCGGTCGAGCGTGCGCGTATCAAGCACATAATCCGCCGCGTCGCTGTAGATTTTCTCGGACGCCGCCTCAACGTCGCTCGCCTGATGGGCGGTGAGTTTCAGGGTGTCGCTCATTCGCCGATTCCGATCCCCGCGCCAACACCCTGCCGCAGCGCGTGACGAACGCGGCTCGTCAGGTGGAAAAAGTCGTCAAGGTCGCGGGTTTCCGATCCGCGCGGGCGCGGCAGGTTAATGTCGATCACTTCCGAAATCCGCCCCGGACGCGACGACATGACGACGACCTGCGACGACAGGTAGACGGCTTCGGCGATGCTGTGCGTGACGAAGATCACCGTCATGTCTTTCATCGCGCCCCAGATGCGCAGCAGTTCATTGTTCATACGTTCGCGCGTCATCTCGTCGAGCGCGCCGAACGGCTCGTCCATCAGCAGGATGTGCGGCTCGAACGCCAGCGCGCGGGCGATGCTGACGCGCTGCTGCATGCCGCCCGAAAGCTGCCACGGATATTTGTTCTCGAAGTCGCCGAGTTCGACCAACCGCAGCATTTCGCGGGCGCGGCTCTCGCGCTTGTCCTTCGGGTATTTCATGATTTCCAGCGGCAGCTGGACGTTCTTCATCACCGAGCGCCATTCGTAAAGCGTCGGACTCTGGAAGACAAAGCCGTAATCGCGGTCTTTGCGCGCCGCTGTGGGCGACTTGCCGTTGACGCTGATCGAGCCGGAAGACGGCTGTATCAGGTCGGCAATGACGCGCAACAGCGTCGACTTGCCACACCCTGACGGACCGATCAGCGAGACGAATTCGCCCTGCTCCACGTCCAGATTGATGTCCTCGAGGGCGTGGACGTTGACGCCGTCCGCGCCGCGAAATGTCTTCGAAAGGTTCTTAATCGAAATAATCGGAGCCAAGATGAAGTCCTTACTCACTTTCCACTACTCTCCAGCGCACGACGACCCGTTCGACCAGCGCGACCGCTGTGAAAAACAGGATGCCGAGCAGACCGGCGGCGAAAATCGTCGCCCACAGACGCGGCGGCGATTGGTTGTAATAGCGAGCGAAGTTGAGGATAGCGATCCCCAGCCCGTTCTGGAAGCCCGACGGCAGCTCGCCGATGATCGCGCCGACGACGCTGGCGGTCGCCGAGATTTTCAAGGCGGTGAAAATTTGCGGCAGGGCGTTCGGCAGACGCAGCTTGAACAGGATTTCGCGGCGGCTGGCGGCATACGTCTGCATCAGTTCAAGCGCCGTTTCCGGCACGGACGTCAGCCCGCGCAGCGTGTAGATCGTCACCGGGAAGAACGTCAGGTAGGCGGCGATGACCGGCACAGCCAGATCGGTCGCGCCCGCGCGCCCCATCCAGATGACGATCATCGGCGCGATGGCGATCATCGGCACGGTCTGCGAGGCGACGACGTACGGCAGCAAGCCGCGTTGAAGCAGCCCCGAATGGGCGAAGATCACTGCCAGCGCGAAGCCGAAAACGCCGCCGATCAGGAAACCGCGCAGCGCCGCCCAGAAGGTGAACCAACCGGACTCAATCAGCATCTGGTACAGCGGAGCGCCGTTGCGCTGCGCCGGTTCGCCAAACGCGCGGAAAATATCGGTCAGGTGCGGAAGCTGCGTGTCGGTCAGGATATTCAGGTCGACGGTTGTCTCGCCGACGTTGACGGCGTAATTGTTCGCCGCGCCGAACGCCTTCGCCCCTTCCCAGACAAGCGCCAGCACGATCACAAGCAGCAGCGACAGGGCAAGTGTCCGGTATTGGCTGTAGTCGGGCGGCGGATTTTCAGCGCGGGCGGTGGACGCACGAATCTCTTGGGTCGCCATATAAAAGATTATTCCGGAAGAACCTGTTTCAAAGGATCATGCCTATTGTATAGAACATTTATGGATTGCGCTAATCGGTGACTTTCGACAAAACCTGCGACCTGTCTTTGTGAATTTACGCTCAAACTTTCGCGAAGCCCGATAATCGTTGACTCTCCAGCGGCTGGAAGGTGTTTAATTACAGAGAAAAGGAGATACCGTCATGGATACGATTGACCTGAAGAAAGACCTTGCAGCCTTCCTCAAACCGTCGGCGAAACAACCGGAGATCGTCGACGTGCCGGCGCTCAACTACTTGATGATCGACGGGCGCGGCGACCCGAATACCGCGCAGGAATACAAAGACGCAATGGAAGCGCTGTACAGCACCGCCTACGCGCTCAAATTCCATCTCAAGAAGACGCAGGCGATCGACTATCCGGTGATGGCGTCGGAAGGCTTGTGGTGGGCGGAAGACATGCGCCTGTTCAGCGTCGAGGCGAAAGAGGACTGGTTCTGGACGATGATGATCGTTCAGCCGAACGTCGTCACCGATGCCGTCTTTGAGCAGGTGCGCGCCGATGTTCGCAAGAAGAAAAACCTGCCCGCGCTCGACCGCCTGCGCCTCGACTGCTTTCAGGAAGGCTTGAGCGCCCAGATCATGCACATTGGTCCTTATGCCGCCGAAGCGCCGACGATTCAGCACCTGCACCGCTTCATCGAGGAGAACGGGTACCAGCTTACGGGCAAGCACCACGAGATCTACCTGAGCGATCCGCGCCGTAC
>JAEVZT010000349.1 GCA_023392115.1 Chloroflexota bacterium | reverse complement strand
GAGGGGCAGTTGAGCGAAGCGAAACGGGGTGAGGTTATCTACCTTCAACGACGCTGGTTCTCCCTGACTCGGCTTGCTATACTCGCGGGCATCGAGCCGAATTGAGCTAACCCACTGCCGATGAATCGACTGAGATACGCCTTTCTGCTTCTTCTGCTGAGTACAACCACAGCCGTATTCGCGCAAGACGAACCGACAATCGAGCTGATCCGCTATGGGATGCAGGTCGAAGGGACGATTAGCGACGAGGCGTTCTTCGACTGGTGGCAGTTCGACGCCGCGCAGGGCGACAGCATTCGCGTTCAGATGCAAGCGAGCGATGGACTTGCGCCGCTCATCGGCATCACCAGCATCGGCGGCGATCTACTGGCGCGGAGCGACGACGGCGCGCCCGACGGCATGGTCGAACTGCGCTTTGAAATCCCCGCCGACGGTCGCTACACGCTCGTCGCCACCCGCGTCGGCATTGAGTCCGGCACGACGACCGGCAGCTACAGCCTCAACCTGACGCTGACCAATCCGCCGGTTACGCGCGATCCGCAGTATCAGGAAGTCACGTTCCGCTGCCGCGATACCGAAGCGGCGACCGTCGCCACGATCGACTTCCGGCAGGACGAAGGCGATCCCGGCGCGTACCGGATCAGCATCTACGGGCTTGACGGATTCACGCCCGCGCTGCGCGTCCAGTCGAGCGAGCAGGGGACGGACTTCTGCCACGTCGGCGATGGCGATGCCGGCGGCGCGATATTTGCACGCCCCGGCGAAGCGCCGGTCACGTCGACAGAAGCCGAATCCGCCCAGCTTGTGATCAACACCGGCGGTGTCGATCTCGGCGACATTCGGCTAATGATCGGCGGGTTGAACCGGACGCCGGGACGCTATTTCGCCGTCATCGAGGGCTTCAACATCGAACCGTCAGTCGACACGGACACGATCGGCGTGCGGCTTGGCGCGCTGCCGGGCGTGAGCACGCCGCTGCTGGTCTACATGATCGGCGTGGGGGATAACAGCCGCCTCGATCCGCGACTCGCGTTTGAGGATGGAGCGGTCTGCGACGACGCGGGCAGACGCGGCTGTGACGACGTGCCGGGCGCCCAAGAGGTGAGCGTCACCTTTCCCGAAGGTGGCACAATCGCGGGCGACCGTTTCGACGCGGGGCTGCGGATCGAGGACAGGGTGCAGCAGACGCTGACGTTGAGCAGCTTCGCGGGGCGCACGCGCGGCGACTACGCCTTCGTGTTGATCGGCGAGCTGCCGTAACGGGGTTTCGGGGCGTGACGACCGCATAAGAGCAGTTGAGAGGACGCGCAGTTGCGCGTCCCTACAAAGCACATTTTGTAGGGACATGCTACAGCATGTCCTCTTCCAGCATGTCCTCTCCCTACAGCGGGTAAATATTGATTCCTAGCGCGGCGGCGAGGGCGACCGGCGGCGCGATCTACCGCAAGTCCAGCGACGCAGTGAAGAACAAAGTTCAATAGGTGGCTCGGCTTTCAAAGTTGTAGCAGACGTTATACCCTCGCCAAAGTTGCGGCTTGGAAGGCCACCAAACTTCTGGTGGAATTTGAGCAGCAATACCGATACCGGTTACTTCTTGTGTCGGCAGCACCCTGTCACATTTCAAGTCTGGAACAGCAACAAACACCAGACCATCCTGATAAACTAAAGACACTGCATAATTATCTATACCGCTTGCTAACCGCACCTGCAATGGCTCTCCTAGAATCACCTGAATTTCAGAGACACGTGGACGCCAAGTGACTGAGCCACGCTCGACAAACGGCGTAAGACTAATGTGATCAATGATTGATGCCCAAGTAGAGTCGCCTTCGTAGGAAGATAGCTCGACACGCAACTTATAGTTCGTCAGAGTATCAGTAACGACGATTCGAGAATCCGTTGCTATCTTTGTTGAACGTAAACGATACTCAAGCAAATACCGCAAGTCACTGCCATACACCTGCTTGATAAGCGTCACAGCCGCGCCAATAGTCGTTTCGACGGGTACGATGCCGATCCAGCAGGGCAATTCACAGTCGGTTAGGTGAAGTAGATCGTCCCATTCAGAATCATGGTACTTGGATGGAAACATAAATCCATTCGGTAGAATCATGAACAGCGGGATACTTAACAAAAGCAGTATTAGCCAGCGCATTTGATCCCCCGCACTCCGTATGTAAAGCAGCGTAATGCAATAACAGGTGTTGCAGTCCTACAGCGGGTAAATATTGATCCCTAGCGCGGCGGCGAGGGCAACGAGCAGGGGCGCGATCACCAGCGCGGGCAGGAAGTTCGCCACGCGCGGGCGCTTGATGTCGAGCAGGATCAGCGCCAAGCCGATCAGCAGCAGCCCGCCGACCGCCGTCATCTCGTTGATCATCGGCGCGGACATGAAGCTGCCGAACAGGCTCCCCGCCAGCGCCAGCCCGCCTTGCAGGACGAGGATCGTGATCACGCTGAAGCCGACGCCGATCCCGAGGCTCGACGCGAACGCCAGCGCCGCGAAGCCGTCGAGCGTGCTCTTGATCGCCAACTGCTGAAAGCCGATCGGCTGCCCCATGCCGTCGAGCATTGAGCCGACAAACGTCAGCGGACCGATGCAGAAGACGAGGCTCGCCGTGACGAAGCCGCTGATGAAGCGTTCGCGCGCATCCGACGCCGCGACAGTCACCGATCCCGCCGCTGATCCGCTGAAGCGCTGCTGAAGCCAGCCGCCGAATCGCTCAAGCGCGAGGTCGATCCGCAGGAGTTCGCCGACGATCGCGCCAGTGACGAGGCTCAACAGCGGGATGATGACGTTGCCCGTTTCGCCCGCGTTGCTGAAGCCGACGAACAGCGTCACCAGCCCCAAGCCGGTGACGACCGACTGCTGAATCCGTTCGGGAAGGCGGCTGCCGATCAACAAACCGAGCGCCGTGCCGATGGAAACCGTGATCATGTTGAGAAGTGTGCCGCCCAATCGCCGCTGCCCCTTTTAGCGTTGGCTGCCAAGCGCGCGCCGTTCGTACTCGCGGCGCAGGAGCGAATAGAGTTCGAGGTCGTGGAAGTCGCCCCACTCGTAATACTGCTCGCGCTGCGTCCCCTCGTAGGTGAAGCCGAGCTTTTCAAGCACGCGGCGCGAGGCGATGTTTTCGGTGCTCACGTCAGCTTCGATGCGGTTCAAGTCCATGCGCGAGAAGCCGAACGCCAGCACCGCGTCGAGCGCTTCGGTCATGATGCCCTTGCCCCAGTACGAGCGCAGCAGATCATAGCCGATCGACGCGCGCCGATTCTGTCTTAACCAGAAGTTGTAGCCGCACATGCCGATCAGGCGGCGCGGCTGGGGTTCCGCCTTCAATGTGATCGCCCAGCGCAACTCGCGCCGGTCGTCGAACCCGCGCCGGATGTCGTCGATCAGGTCGCGCGCCTGATCGAGGTGGGTATACGGTCTGCCGGTGTTGTAGCGCGTCACCTCGACGTCGGCGCGCAGGCGAAAGACCGCGTCATCGTCTTCGGGCATGATCTCGCGCAGGACGAGGCGCGGCGTTTGCAGGGTCGGAAATGCTTCAAATTCAAATAGGGTGGTTGGCTGCATGATGCGTAAGTTGAAAGTGTTTTTTCGAATAGAACCACAAGGGCGACCTGATAGGTCGCCCGACACAGATACAGCATCTATTGTACTCGAATTGTCAAAATGCTAGACCCCTAACCGTGCTTTTCTCCCCTTCTCCCCGCCTGCGTGGGAGAAGGGGCTGGGGGTTGAGGGGTTGCTTCTACCTCATGCGGCGTTCCTTGCGTCCGTTGCCGAGCCGTTCGCGCGTCGCGCCGACGGCTGTCCCGCTGATCTCGCCCCGGACGGCGGCGTAGAAGGCTTCGTCGTACGTGCGCGTCTTGACAACCACCGGCATCGGCACGGCGTGCCCCATGATGATCGCCTGCTGCTTGGTATCCAGACGCGCCAGCACTTCGCGCAAGCCCGCCGCCCCGCTGATGCCCGTCAGCACGGCGCTGATATCGCGCTCGTTGTCGAGCAGCGCCGTCACGCGCGTCCCGATCTGGCTCATGACTTCCTCGTCGATCCCGCTGGGACGCTGGTCGACGATCAAGAGCGTGACGTTGTACTTTCGCATCTCGCGGGCAATGATGCCGAAGGTGGTCTGGCTGGCGATGCGCGGGTCGAGGAACTTGTGCGCTTCCTCGATCGTCACCAGTAGCTGCGGCGGCTCCATCGCCTTGTCGCCGAGCGCCCGTTCAACCTTCTCGACGTACATCTCGTGAATGCGGCGCGTCAGATAATTGGTGACGAGCATGTACGCTTCAAGCGAGTTGCCGTAGCGCCCGAACTCCAGCACGACGCTCTTGCCATTTTCGAGCAGATTGACGATCTGCGCGACGCTGTCTACCGGCGACTGCGGCGTCAGGAAGTCCCAGCGTTCGAAACGCTGCAAGCGCCGTTGAAGCGCGGCGAGCGTCCCGGCGCGCGTGGGAGTCTTGGCTTCAATCTCTTCCATGTCGTCGGCGTTGGCGTTGATCAGGCGCTCGACCCAGCGCTTGCCCCACATCTTGGCGATCGTATACGCCGCGTCGATCATCGCGTCCGACAGGTTCATCGTCTCGCGCAGCATGGCGATGTCTTCCGGCTCGATAGCTTCGTAGCCGAGTTTGACTTCGAAGTCGGGGTGCGAGTTCCGCCGCATCGCCGATTCCATATCGAGCGTGCAAATGCTCACCCGGTCGGTGAAAAGCTGCTTCAAGCCTTTGACCGGCGTCCTGCCTTCGCTGACGACTTCCCAGCCGTAATCGTTGTGCATGTCGAAGATCAGGTTGACCGCCTGATTACGCGCGATCACGCCCGCCAATAACATGCGCGTCAGAAAGCTCTTGCCCGTGCCGCTCTTGCCGAATACGCCAACCGATCGCTCGACGAGCCGCTTGAGGTTCAGGTTGATCTGCGTCTCTTCGAGTTCAAGCGGCGCGCCGACGTTGAAATGCAGCTCGTCTTCGACGCCGAAGACGGCGTTCACGTCGGCGACCGTCGCGTTCATGACCGGCATGAAATGACCGGGGATCGTCTTGACGGGCTTCGGCGTTGGGTGCGCTTCGCTGTCGTCAATTGACAGCATCGGCTGGGCGTGGATTTTGCCGTACGCCGCCGTGCCGATGTAGATGTCGGCGAGGAACGGATCGGAAATGTCGGGCGGCGCGTTCTGGATGTCAGGGTTCGTGTTGTCGAGGACGATGTCGGTGATCATGCAGAAGAAGCGCTTTTCGTGCCCGTGAACGACGATGTAACGACCTACCGCCAGATCTTCGACCGACTGCCCGCTGTCAAGCTTGATCACCAGCCCCTTGCTCAACGAGCCGCCGACGACCACACCCAAACGCACGTCTTCAACCGTCGAAACGAATCCCGTGCGTGGGAACATTTGTTCTAAGTCTATCGAGTTATTTGGGTAGGTCATGCTCACTCCAACTTTTCAATTGACCTGCTGTTGGGGATAGTCTAAGTATACCACGAATCGCCCGATCAAGACCAAAATGGAGCAGTGAAGTCAGCAGGTAGTACCATGAGGGCAGGAGGCTAACCAAGTCACATACATACGAAGTAAGACCGCTTGTGCAATGTCTTATCCCTGCTGCACCCTCAGGATCAGCTTCTGCGCTTCAGTTACCAGAGAAATGTCCCAGTCGTGAGATGTCTCTATCCACTGATAATCATTGTATCGCGCATCAATTCCAAGTAGCTTTCTCCACAGCACGACGGCTCTATCGACTTCTGATAAAACATGAAGGGTTACCGCTTGACCGGCTATTGCATGACAATAATCTGGTTCTAACTCGACCGCCCGAGTAAATTCCGTAAGCGCCATGTCGTATAGACCTAGTTCGAAGAAAATCTCGCCTCGGTTCATATATGGCCAAGTAAAGTGCGGAGCAATTTGTGTAGCGTGGTTATAATCTGCTATCGCCGCGTTGTGATTGTCCAATCGTCCATAAACAACACCTCGGTTGTTGAATGCAAGTGCATGTTGAGGATTCCGGCGAAGCGCGTCACCTAGAT
>JAEVZT010000312.1 GCA_023392115.1 Chloroflexota bacterium | reverse complement strand
ACGTAATCGCGACCGCCGCCGTAACCGCTGAACGCGCTGTGGTAGTAACCGCCGCTGGTGAAGCTGCCATCCCTGCCCATGTGACCGGTGATAGCGCCGAAGGTCAGCACCATTTGCGGCCACGAGTCGGAGTTCTGGGTGCGGGCGCAGGTATTCGACTGGCAGACAGCCACATTCGGCGTTGTCGCGATTTCGCGCGCCAGTGTGCGAATGCGCTGCGGGTCGACGCCGCAAATCTCAGACGCCCATTCAGGAGTCTTGGCGGGGTAGTTCTTGTGTCCGACAGGGGCGGGGTTGCCGCTCGCGTCCAGACCGAGGACATAGTCCTTCAGATTCTCGTCAATTTCCGCGCCTTCAGGCATGTAGTCGCGCGTGATGCCACCCGACGTGCAGCGATTGACGAAATCCCAGTCAATCAGCGGATTGGTTTCGGGGTCGTCTTCGGTGAACAGGGTGTGGCACATGCCCAGCACCATCGCGTGGTCGGTACCGGGGCGAATCGGGATCCACTCGTCAGCCAGAACCTGCGCCGAGTCCGAGAACTGCGGGTCGATGAAGATGTACTTCGCGCCGGCAATCTTGTTCTGAAGCATGTTGTAGGTCGGGTTGCCGCCGCTGCTCGAAATCGGGTTCGCGCCGAAGTGGACGAACAACTGCACCTTGCGGTGCTGCATGCGGTCGCTGATGCGCCAGCTATTGTTGTAGCCGCCGAACACCACCGCTTCGGTCGTGTGCCACGAACCGCCTGAAGACGTGCCGTACGAAGGGACGAAACCGCCGTACAGCGTCAGCGCGCGGGTGATCGATGAACCGCCGGAAACGAAGATCGACTCGTTGCCGTAGGTTTCCTTGATGCGCTTGATTTCGCTCGAAACGATTTCCAGCGCCTCGTCCCACGAAATCCGCACCCACTCGTCACGACCGCGCAGCGACTTGTCGCCGCCGCCGGGTGCCCAGTGCTTGCGCTTCATGGGGTACTTGAGACGGTCAGCGCCGAACGTCTGGTGGCGCTGCGAACGTCCGCGCGCGCAGCCGCGCTGCTGCGGGAAGTCCGGGTTGTCTTCGTGCGTGTCGTCAGCCTTCTGACGAAGGACGACGCCGTCCTTGACGTAGGCATAATTCGGGCACTTGCCACCGCAGTTATGCCAGCAGGCGGCGACGACCCACTTGCCGCCGTCATCCGTCTGCGCCGATTGTGCTTGAGTTTCGGCGGCTTTCAGCCCGAAACCCAGACCACCCGCTGCCACGGCGGCACCACCCAGCGCTGCGCTCCACTTGACGAAGCTGCGGCGGCTGAGTAGGGTGTCCATCATGGTTTTCGTGAGTAAGTCGTTATTGCTCATGATAGGTCTCCAAGATCATGATCGGTTCACTGATCCTCTTCCCGAAATAACGAAGGTTGTGATGTGCATTTTGGGGGTGTGGTACGCCTAAGTATGGGTTCAAACGCTGCTCTCCTCGAACATGAGAGGCTATTGCAGCCTCTCATGTTTATCGTAAGCGTTTCAGCCCCATCCTTCACCATCATTCGGGGTGGTTTGCGATCACCCGAAAGGATGATCTGCCTTGCGGGATCAGCTAGACGTCGTGCGCCAGATCGAATTGCTGCGGCGTGGTGAGGTCGACCTTCAGCTCGCGGATCACCTGTTCACCGGCGCGGTACTCGATCACCGACGACGAGATACCGATTTCGACGTTCAGGTCTTTGAGTTCCGGAATTTGGCTCACCGGAAACTCGACAAAGCGGTAGTCGCGGTTGATCGTGTAATTGTCGAAGTTCTGCTTGCGGAAGGCGCGCATGACCGCCTTCATTTCGCGCCCGAACACCTTCGCGCTCTTGAGGAAGTAGTCTTTCTGCGAGAAATGGGTCGTGCTCGGCAGCGTTTGCCCGACGTTCTGCTGGTAGAGCTGCCCGGTATGCTTGTTTTCGAGCGAGCAGTAATGCACGCCGATTTTCAAGCCGTTTTCAAGCGCGAATGCGACGAGTTCGAGGCACACTTCCTCGCTGCCGTCGATCGGCAGTCCACCGGCGTACCAGTAGTCGTAGACGATGTGGTGCGGTGGGTTGCGGACGGTGAACCCACGCTCCTTGAAGGCTTCGGCGTTGCCGAACGGGTAGCACAGTTCAAGCAGGTTGATGCTGTGGATTTCGAGCTTTTCGAGTTCGAGCAGGATGCCCTTCATCGTCTCGAACGAGCCGGGGAAAACCGGCATTTCGACCATCACATGCGGAATGTACTGCATCGCCAGCGCGATGCGCTCGAATACGTGGCGGTGCCCCTGCGCCGAGTCGTGCAGGCGGATGCTGAAGCGGATCTCGTCAAGTCCAACGGCTTGCAGTTCCTTGAGCGTTTCCTCGTCGGCGTGGTCACCGCAGGTGTACAGGCGGGTATGCGCGTCGGGGTAGAGGCGTTCGGCAGCGCGGAAGAAGTCGTAAACGCGGTCTTTGAACAGGAGTGGTTCGCCGCCGGTCAGCGCGAGGGTGTGAATCTTCGTGCGCGCGGCGTGAAGCTGTTCCAGTTCCTTCGCCGGGTTGCGCAGGTGCTCGCGGTGATGGTCGTAGCCTTCTTGATTCGGGTTGAAGCAGTAGAAGCAGGTGCGGTGGCAGCGGAGCGAGATGAAGAAGGTCGCGCTGCCGACGCCGGTCTGGCAAGCTTCACAGGCGGGCGAAATGCGGTTGGCGACGACGCTCTTGCCGTCGTTGCGGAAGTTCGCGCCCAGACTGCACAGATGCTGACGGCGCGCGGCAATACCCGGTTCGCATGACACGGGCGACAACTCGATTCCTGTCTGCGTGATGGCTTGGTGATAGTCGTCGGCAATGCGCAAGTAGCGTTCAGCATACGATGCCAGAACGGGGTTCTGGATGGTTTTCAGGCTGTTTTCATTCACTTGAACAATCATTCGCGGCTCTCTCTGTTCACTCTCACGTTGTCGACACTCCCATCATAGGGCAGCGGCGCGTCGGTTTCATCCCTACACTGAGTAATTCCCGTTCACCCGATAGGGTGATTTGGACGTTCTTGGGTCAGCGCTCACACGCCTTCGCCGAACGATGACACCAGCCCGCGATTCATGGCGTAGCTCGCCGCCTGCGTCCGATTCTCAAGCTGGAGTTTGTCGAGGATATTGCGGATGTGACTCTTGACCGTGTTGATCGAAATGCACAGCCGCTCGCCGATCTCCTGATTGCTCGCGCCGGTCGCCATCAGGCGCAGCACCGCCATTTCGCGCTCGGTCAGGGCTTCCTCGCCGCGTCCTGCATCGACCGATCGCTTGGCGACCGTCTTGAGCAGCCCGGACGCCATTTCGCGCGTGATGGCTGCCTCACCGCAGACGACGCCGCTGATCAGGTCGAACAGCTCGGTCGCATCGAGGTTCTTGAGTAAGTAACCGGCAGCGCCCTGCTTCACCGCCCGATACAGGTGTTCATCGTTCTCCGACGAGGTCAGCATGACGACCTTCGTCTGCGGGAAGCGCGCGCGGATTTCGCTCATTGCCTGCAAGCCGTCGCCGTCGGGCATGAAAATGTCCATCAGCACGACGTCCGGCTTCAACTCTTCGACGAGGCGCACGGCTTCGCGCCCGGTAGCGGCTTCGCCAACAACTTCGACAAGTTCTTCTCGCGTTTCCATCAATCCGATTAAGCCTTGGCGGAACAACGTGTGATCGTCTGCGATTAAGACCTTGATAGTCATATCGACTCCATACTTCTGCGTCTCTACACTCCTATCCGAACGTGCGTGGCGTAAAACAGGAACCTTCCCAAAATCTCGCCGATGACGACGAGCAGTACAGCCAGATGGATAGGGAAGACAACTTCAACCAGCGGCTTGCGCGTCCGACAGATGCGGAGCAGCGTGATCCCGAGCAGACCGACGCCGGCGATAACGGTGGCGAAGCGCGCAAGCAGCAGCGGACTATAAACGCCCATCAACAGGCTTAAGCTGGTCTGCGCCAGTTGGTCGCCGTGACGCATGGTGGTGATCTGGTAGGCGTTGAGCAGCGTGATTCCGACGAGTACAAGGCTTGCCAGCAGCGTGAACCCGACCGCCGAGCGCCGGATGATGCTGTAGCGCACCGGCGCTAGCTCAGGCTCGCCCGGTTCCGAAAAGACGGTATCCATAATCAGGAGCGCGGCGGCTGATGCGCCACCTAGCATCAACATCGTGCTGTAGAACACCAGCACCGTCACCGGCGTGTACCAAATCGGCTGCGTTGGGATGAGGTAGAGCATTGACATGCACAGGATAACCGCGCAGCCGCAGCCGACCGCGAACCAGCCGACGACGGTTTTTACGCGGGTGTGTCCTTCGCGATACCACGTGAGATAGGCGAGAAACGCGCACGACAACAGCAGCAGGATCGTGAAGACGATCTCGCGGCTTAGCCACGACGAGCCGAAATTCATGATCGCCAGAAATGAGAAATACGGTTTGCTGAGGTGGAAGTGCGAACCCACGATAGCGATCACGATGCCCGACACGATGACGAGGATCGGCTTGCGGAGAATGCGATCCATTGCGTCTGGCGTGATGCCCTTCATGCCGGTGGCGCGCAGACACCACAGGACGAGGAGCGTCCCTGTCGAGAACTGCATCAGAATGGTGTAGACGGGCAGCGCCCATTCACGCAAATTCATCTGCTTATACCTGAGCCAGCAGGCGCGGCTTCTTCAGCCGTTCCTGCCTCAAACACGGAATTTTGCACTCAATCTGTGTGCCTTCGCCGGGTGAAGACGATACCAGCAGTGTTCCCCCGACACTTTGCGCGCGCTCCGTCATCGTCTGCAAGCCAAAGTGCCGCTTCTTCTCGTATTCGCCGAAGCCGACGCCGTCGTCGCTGATCGCCATGACGATCTGCGCGTCTTCCGACCAGCCCTGTTTCATCAACACAACCGAGACGTTGGTCGCATTGGCGTGCTTGCGGACGTTGGTCAGCGCTTCTCTGAGAATGCAGACCAGCTGGACTTCAGCGAAGGGCGGTAGTTCAAGTTCGTCTTCGATGTGGTTGGTGAACTGGGTCGCGATCTGCGCCTGCATGCCGAACGCTTCCAGATATTCCTGTATGCCGGTGATCACGCCTTTGTCGGCGGCGAGCGTCGTTCGCAGGCTGAGGATATTCTCACGCACGTCGGCGTGGGCGATCTGCACAGCGTCTCGCATCTGATCGAGCTTGGACTGTACCTTGTCGAGCTTCCCTTTTTGCAGGAACGCTTCGAGCGTTTGCACCTGCACGTTCATGTAGCCGAGCACCTGCGCCAGCCCATCATGCATTTCGCGGGCGATACGTCCACGTTCGTCAATGACCGACAGCGATTGAAGCTGCGAGGTCATCAGCCCGTGCTTAATCGTGATGACGACTTGATCGGCGAGACCGTTCAGCCAGATCACGTCGGTTTCGCGGAACGCCTGTTTCTCGAAGCGCGCGACCCATAATGCTCCGACCGAACGCGTATCCAATTTCAGCGGGACGACTGCCAGCGCCGCCGCCCGCTTGTCGGTGAAGAAGCTGACGCCTTCGAGTGAGTCGGGCATGTCATGCTCGCCGGGGCAGCACGGCTGCTGTGTTTCGATGACGCTCAAGATCACCGGGTTCGTGATCGGGATCGTCTCATTGGTGAGATCGTTTTGCGCTTCGGTGGCGTAGCACTTCAGGACGAATGTGTCGTAATCGCCGTCGATTAGCGCCAGCCCCATGAAGTCGGCGTTGAGCAGCCGGCGCGCGCTGTCGACGATAAAACAGAGCGTGTCGTCGACATCTTCAAGTTCTGCGATGCGGCTGCTGATCTGTATCAAGGTATTCGACCAGCTTTCCGCAGTCTCGCGCGCGCTAATTTGCGATTCGATCACCGCCTGCTGCGCGCGGTCACGTTCCTGCTGGAGTGTCCGCACGTGCCGCTTCTGAATCGCTTCGAACACGTCAAGCCCGCGCACGACGAAGAACATTACCGCGACAGCCGACAGCGTGCGCCATGCCTGAATCGGGATGCCCGTCGTGTCAAGCACGCTTTCGTAGTCGAGCCAGCCGGTTAGCCCGTGAAATTCATACGCGCTGGCGGCTTCTCCTGCGAAGGCATCGTAGACGACGCGATCATAGTTGTAGTAGGACGCCGGACCGTACGGCGCGGCGGGAACCACCAGTCCGACGACGAACGCCTCGACGACGAACGCCAAGCCCGCGCCGAGCATGAGGCTGGCGACGTCGTGGTAGCCGATCTTGCGCTGCACTCTCCACAGACGCAAAAAGCCAAGACCCGCCAGAATGCTGCCCGGTAGATAGAGCAGATAGCGCGACCAGATATCGATCGGGATTTCTAGCGGCGAAGGCGTGACAAAGGTCGTTAGCGCGTAGGTGACAACGTAGGCGGCGGGAATGAGCATCAACCCCGGCACGAAGATCATCCACGACGGCAGCGGCTGGAGTTTGGCGAAGATGCCCCAGCCGAAAATCAGCAGCAGCAGCCCCGACATTGGGTGGAGAATCATGCGCAGCACATTTAGAATCGCGCTGGACTCGTTGATCATGAACATCTCGACCCACGCCGTCGCCGCGCTGGCGAAGCCAAATGCCGCCAGCCACGGAAGCAGTTCCCGCAGCGGAAAATCGCCGCCGCGTTTACGCTGAAGGTAAGCGGCGAGCCCAAGCCCACCGAAGGAAAGTCCGTAGAGAAAGTAGAGGATCATCATGGCGCAGAGCCTACGTTTCGCTCGATCTCAGTTCGGGACAATGCCGGTCTGAGCGCCTCAAAATTCGAATACCACTGCTGCTTCCTCTTAGTTTAACCGCTTTTGATCCCTGTTTGAGGCTCGTCTGACAAACGTTGCGAAAATTATGGCGGTTTGTCATGCTGACCGGACGGGCAGCGCATATATTTACAATCTATAAAACTGGATGTAGTATGAAACCACGTGGGGCAAGCATCGATTTCCCAACGTTCACTCCCTGTCAAAGCGCTCAACCCCCATTGACCGACAGCCGAATCCGTGTTTTCTTGTGACGGAAGCAGCAGCCGTTTCAACCTGACCGCCGGTTTGACCTCTGTTCATAAGGATGCGTATGCAAGACCGGGAACGGATCCAACGGGTGAAGGAAGAAGTGGAGCACGACCTCCTCAGGATTCCGGGTGTTACCGGGGTCGACGTGGGCAGCAAATACGTCAATGGCGAGAAGTCGGACTCGCTTGCCATTCGCGTCTACGTTGAGCGGAAGCGCGACGTACCCGTCGACGCTGCCATCCCGAAAGAGATTCAGGGCATTCCAACCGATGTAATTGAACGCAAGTACGTCTTGCACTAGGCGTTCCACGCTCGTCCGCGGCTCGTGCTG
>JAEVZT010000212.1 GCA_023392115.1 Chloroflexota bacterium | reverse complement strand
GACCTACAGCGCGAGCAAGGCGTTCGTCAGCAGCATCGCAAACGCGTTACGGATGGAACTGGCAGGCGACAATATCACCGTGACCGATTTGCTGCTCGGGCGGACGGACACCGAATTCAATGAGAAGCGGCTTGGGAAGGCAGGGCGTGCGAGCCGCGCGCCGGTGATTCCGGTGATGAAAGCGGATCAAGTTGCGGAAGCGATCGTCCGCGCGACTGATCGACGGCAGGCGCGAGCCGTCCTGCGCTGGTTCGACCGGCTGGTGATCCTCGGCAACGCGCTCCTGCCCAACCTCCTCGGCGAACGCGCGATGAGGCAGTATAAGACGTGAAGTACCGAGTACCAAGGACTGAGTGCTGAGAAAAGTAGTGCGGAGTACCGAGGACTGAGAAAAGAAGTGACGAGTGCTGAGTAAGGGTTCGTGCAGCTTCGCTCTTGACTCATCACTTTCGACTCGTCACTCATCACTTCTGTCTCTGCCTCAGCACTCAGTACTCGGCACTCAGTACTCTAAAGGTTTACTATGGCAGACAAACTCAATTCCATGCGGCTGCTGGAGCAGCACAAAATCCCCTATGAAGTCCTCGAATATGACGGCGAGAACTTCCACGATGCCGGCGAAGTCGCCGAAATCCTCGGCGTGCCGCCGCACCTCGTCTACAAGACGCTGGTGGTTGAACCGGAACGCGGCGGCAAGCCGATGCTGGCGATTCTGGCGAGCAACCGCCACCTTGACCTGAAGGCGCTGGCGGCGGCGGCGGGCGAAAAAAAGGTCCGCATGGCGGCACACCGCGATGCTGAAGCCCTGACCGGATTGAAAGTCGGCGGCATCAGCGCGCTCGCCCTGACGCAGAAGAACTGGCGCGTGTTCATTGACCAGCCGGCGACGCAGCACCAGCACATTCTGGTCAGCGCCGGGCAGCGCGGCAAGCAGATCCGCGTGCCGGTCACAGCGCTGATCCAGTTGGTCAGGGCACGGATCGCGGAGATCGGCGTGGATGGAGAGTGAACTATATTCTACCGCGATAGGAACTTCGCCATCTCGAAATAGCTCTCGCCGATCGGGCGAATCCTGCTAACCGCGTCCTCAAGCGGGATAGTTTTCATCTCGCGCCCGCTGAGGGCGACCATCATGCCGGACTGCCCTTCGTGCAGGGCGTCGACGGCTTTCACACCCATTCGCGTCGCCAGCAGGCGGTCAAAAGCGGTCGGGCTGCCGCCGCGCTGAATATGCCCGAGGATCGTCAGGCGGATTTCGAAACCGATATTCCGGTTCTTGAGCAAGTAGTCCTCAAGGTCGGTGACGCGGAACGGCGCGCCCTCGGCGACGACGGCGATCGCGTGCGATTTGCCGCGCACGTAAGCGTCTTCGAGCGACGCAGCGACTTCTTCCATCGACACCGGGCGCTCGGGCGTGATGACGATCTCCGCGCCGCCGAGAATGCCGCCCATCAGCGCGAGATAGCCACATTTGCGCCCCATGACCTCGATGATAAACGCACGTTGATGCGACGATGCTGTGTCACGGAGGTGGTCAAGCGCGTCGAGGATTGTGTTCAGCGCCGTGTCGACGCCGATACACATATCCGTGCCGGAAATATCGTTGTCGATGCTCCCCGGCGCGCCGATAACCGGAAAGCCCATGCGGTGCAGCGCCAACGCCCCCGTCAGGCTGCCGTTGCCGCCGATCACAATCAACCCTTGAATGCCATGCTCGTTCAATCGGCGTAAACCGCGCTTCTGCCCCTGCGGAGTCTTGAACTCTTCATTTCGTGCCGTTTGCAGGATCGTCCCGCCGCGCTGCAAAATACCGCTGACTTCAAGGCTCGTCAGCAGCTCGAAGTCGCCATTGATCAACCCGGTATACGCCTGACGCACACCGTAGACCTCAATCCCGTAATTCATAGCTGTACGCACAACCGCCCGGATAGCTGCATTCATCCCCGGGGAATCGCCGCCGCTGGTCATCACCGCTATTCTCTTCATCGCGGACTGCTCCCGTGTTTCTTGCGCGCGACGTATTTTAGCGACATCGCGCGCAAGTGCTAGAGGGGAGGTTTATGAATTTGCTAAATCGACCGCTGTTTCCACGCCCTTAATATTGCCGAGGCGCAGCAGCAGTTCGTCGCAGACGTGCGTTGTCTGCTCTTTGAAGTCGAAAATGTGGGTTTCGATGTCGTTTTCGACAATCACCACCTGAAAGTGATCTCTGCCGCTGAAGGTCGTCGTCACGTTGACGACGCGCTTCAGGCGGCGCTGATCGCGCTCGGCGTCGTCCATGCGATGGAAGCGGATCGTCAGCAGACGTGCTGGCGCTGGCGCGGGCGGCGCTTCTTCCCCGAAGAACGGATCGAACGGCGGGAGTTCGTCCCAACCGGGCGGCTCTTGATAATGCCCGTTGCCATTGCTCGCGCCGGAAACTTCGACGGCTTCAGCTTCCAACGCCGGTTCGGGGGTCGGCTGCCAGACGGGGAACGGCGGCGGCACGTCGTCGTATCCGCGATCGCCCTGCACCGACTTTAGCTCTGTGGTTACGTCCTCGCAGATGATCTGCGGTTCGCCGCGCGAGGTATCGAGCTTGCCGGTGACGACGACGACAGCCCCATCCTGCATCGTGTCCTCGAATTTTGTCCACGTGCGCGGGAACAGGACGACGTCGATTGTACCAAAACGGTCTTCGAGCGTCGCCACGCACATCATCTCTTTGTTCTTGGTTGGCAGCTTGCGCAGCCCGACGATCAAGCCGACGAAACGCACCGGCTTGCCGTTGAGATCGGACTCCTCATCCTTGAGTTCAATCGTCGACGCGATGTTCGTCCCCGACAGTTGATCCATAATCGGATCGATTGGGTGGCTGGAAATGTACAAGCCGAGAAACTCGCGCTCCCAGTCGAGCATTTCGCGGCGCTGCACTTCGTCAAGGTGCGGCAGATTCTTGAGCAGGTCATCTTCGACGACGACCGAGTCCCCGAACAAGCCCATTTGCCCGACGTCTTTCGCCTTGTGGTGATCGGCGCTGTAGCTGACGAGGCGGTCGAGCGCGGCGAGAAGCTGCGATCGCGTGCCCATGCCTGCCATCGCGCCGACCTTGATCAGGTGTTCCATCGTCTTTTTGCCAACGGCGCGCAGATCGACGCGCTGGCAGAAATCCTTGAGGTCGGCGAAGATGCCGCCGTTATTGCGCTCGTCGATGATGTGCTGGAG
>JAEVZT010000192.1 GCA_023392115.1 Chloroflexota bacterium | reverse complement strand
ATTCGAGCGTCCCTTTGATGATCGTCGTCTGCGGCGACGAACGGTCGCGGCAGAAGTCGAGGTCGAAGCCGATTTCGAGGTTGGCGGGCAGGTCGAACGTCTCCGTCATCCATGCGCGCGCACGTTCGCTCGTCACCGCCGACATCAGGATCATCCCCGGACCGTCCGCCCAGTAGACAGTACGTTCGCCAACGTCGGTCTTGATCGGCGACTCGATGCCGATCCCAGCGAGCCACAGCCGGATAGCCGCTTCTTCATCGAGATCGGTTACTATTCGAAGCGTTTCTTGTGCTGGCATGGTCATTCTCCCTAAAGGCGTTACGGTTCGGAGCGTTTTATCCACCTGTGCCTTTATCCTATATCAAAGGTAATGACCGTTTTGCTTACCGTAAACAGGCTTTGAGGGGGAAAATAGTACCGACAAAAGGCGTATGCGGCTCTAGGCAAAACGAGGGGGAGCCTATTACCCCTCAACCCCCAACCCCTTCTCCGTAAGCGAAGCGGCGCGGGCGGGGAGAAGGGGAGAAAGCAATTGTTTTTGTCCCTCTACCCGCTTGCGTGGGAGAGGGACGGCTTGCGAAGCAAGCAGGGTGAGGGGCACTTACTACCCCGCATTCCCCGGGTTGAGCCGGGTATCCTCCGTGATGTAAAACGTGCCGGGGATCGTTTCGCCGGTGTAGGTCGGAACCCAGATGTCGTACTGCCCCTCAAGCGGATTGGGGATGTCAATCAGCGGATCGTAAGTATTCGACCAGTCGTCATTGCAGTACCACGTCCCCTGCGGATCGTTGATGATCAGACCTGCGTCGCCGTTGGCGATCTCGCTGGTGAAGAAGAAGCGCAGCGCCTCGCTCGAGCCTGACCACTGGATGCGGAAGTCGGGCTGTGCCGTCGCATAGCCGATGCACTCAGAGCCGAGATTGAGCGTCGTCACGTCGATGTCGCCGCCCGCGTCCATCGGCAGGACGAACGGATCGGGTTCGAAGCCCGCGCGGAGTGTTGTTTGACCGAAGTTGGTGTCGAGCGTGTAATCCAAGCCAACGCCTTCGAGGAATTGGGGGTTATCGGGCGCGGGCGTAGGAACTGTTTCGAGCGTCCTGTTGCCGGTTGTGCCGGTGATCTCCGCCGCATCGACGCCGAGCACGGCGAGGATCGCCGGAAGCGGCGTGATGCCGCCCAGCCGTCCGCCGGTCGTTCCTTCGGCGCGGACTGCCGTCGGGATGCCGACGTACTCCCCGTTCTGGTTGACAACCGTACCGCCGCTGTTGCCGGGTGAGATTTCGGCGTCGGTCTGGTACCAGATCGGCAGGCGCTGACCGCTGAGCGTGCCGTTCTCGACGCTTGACACCGAGCCGTTGGTGAGGACGAGGTAGCCCTCGCCGATGCCCGGATATCCAAAGACCGAAATTGTATCGCCGAGCCGCAGCGGGTTTGACGCCAGCGGCACGGGGTCAGGAATCCGCATCCGCGACACGTCGATCGGATTCCCGTTCAGGTCGCGGTCGATTTGCAGGACGGCGAAGTCGATCTCGTCGGCGACGCCAACCACGCTCGCGAGGTAGCTTTCGACGGGCGGTTCGTTAATGTCCTGCACGATCAGGATCAGGTAGTCGTCAGCGCCTTCGACGACGTGGCGGTTGGTGAAGATCACGCCGTCCGCGCTGACCACCGTCCCGGATCCGGTCGCGGCGATCTGCCCATATTTGAGCGAAGCGATCTGCACGACGCTCCGCGCGATCCGTTCGATTTCGTCAGCCGTCAAAGTGGTGCGCTGCGCGGCTGCGCTTCCGGAGATCATCATGATCACCAGCAGCAGCAAGAGCAGTCGTTTCATCAGCCTTCTCTCCTCGTTGAAAGGGTATCCTTCATAGTATGGAGAGAAATGTTTAGAAACGCATTAAATTACTTCGTAGCTGTAGCCCCAGCGGTGGATGGCGTCGGCGACAAGCGACTGCGTGCCGACGATCAAAACCGTGCCGTCATCGCCCGCCCGCCGCAGCGCCTCGTCGACCGCCGTGTCAAAATTCGGCTCGTAGGTGATGTCGTTGTTGAATCGCCGCGCGGTCGCCAGCGCGACATCCGGCGCGGGGAAGTGGAGCGATATATTGCGCGGCGTTTCGGTGAGGATCAGCGATTCGCTGATCAAGCCGATCTCGCGGTAGACGCCTTCATAGTCCTTGTCATCCGGCACGCCGACGACGGCGATCACCGGATCACGCAGGTGACCTTCGAGGCTTTGCGCCAGCAGCCGCGCCGACTCACCGTTGATCGCGCCGTCGAGGTAGACGGCGGGCGCGTCCTGAAGTTTCTGCATCCTGCCGGGCCAGCGGATATCGGCGAGCGCGGCGCGGACGGCTTCGACGTAATTCGGCGCGCCATGGGCGATTCCCGGCAGCCGCCCGTGCATGTTGCCCGCGCCCTGCACGGCGAGCGTCGCGTTTGCGATCTGATAGTGCCCGCGCAGCGAAAGCGTCATTTCGCCGTAGCGACCGAGGCGCATGATCATGCCGTTTTCGGACTCCCCAACGTATTCGCCCATGTCCATCGGCGCGATCCACGCGAATTCGGCGTCCTGCGCCTGCGCTTCGGCTTCGAGGACGTGCAGGACTTCGGTCGCCTGCGGGACGCTGTAGGCGTAGCTCGACCGCTTGATAATCCCGGCTTTGTGCCACGCGATCCGTTCGAGCGTTGGTCCAAGCTGGTGCGGATGTTCGAGCATGATCGGCGTGAACAGCGACAGGCGGTTCGGGACGACGGCGATGTCGTCAAAACGCCCGCCGCGCCCGACTTCGAGCACCGCCGCGTTGACCCCCTGCTCGTCGAACCAGCGCAGCGCGATCGCCAGAAAGATGCCCTGTGGACTGAAATACTGCGTCGGCGTCAGCGTCGCCTCAATCTTGTCGATCTCCGGCGCGAGTTCCGACAGGATGCGCAGCAGATCGGCTTCGGGAATCGCCCGCCCGTTGACGCGAATCCGCTCGCGGTAGCTGACGAGATGCGGGCTGGACATCATGCCGACGGTGTGTCCGAGATGCTGGAGGATCTTCGCCGTGATGACCGTCGTCGAGCCTTTGCCCTTGCTGCCTGTGACGACAGCGTACTCGCGCTGCCCGGCGAGCAGATCGGCGGCTTGCAGCAGGCGGCGCGTCGGCGCGGTGTCGCGCGTCATCTCGTCGAGTCCACGCTCGACGCCGCGCAGCTTTCGCAGCGACCGGAACACGTAGGTAATGGCGTCGGCTTCGGTTGCAAATCTCATCGGGTTCTCGTCCTCGAAGCGTAGACCGGGAGTCAGGCACGGACTGCCGGCGCACGGAGTACAATAAGCACATGATGATACGACAGATCGCCCCCATTGTGCTCATTCTGGCGTTTTTTGCCAGCGCAGTCTACGGCGCGCCGAACGCCGATCCATGCCCGCTCGCGCCGCGCCCGCGCCTGCACATCGGCGATCAGGCGGCGGTGGCGACCGGCAGTGACAGACTCAACCTGCGCGCGCTGCCGGCGGTTGATACCGGCATCAATGTTCAGCTTTACGCGGGGAACACGGTGACTGTCATCGTCGGACCAAGCTGCAACGGCTACTACAACTGGTGGCGCGTCGAAACTGCCAACGGCAGGCGCGGGTGGGTCGCCGAAGGGACGTGGGAACACTATTACGTCGTGCCGGTCGGCGCGGCGGCGGTGAGTCCGGTCGAGTGGTCGTGCGGCGTCGGCTTTGGATCGCGTCGCTGCTTGCTGCCGTGAGAGGCAAGGTTCGAAAACGGCAATTTGCGCTTCTAGAATCCGTGATGAGCTTTTCGCAGCTTGACCCCCTCACCCCAACCCCTCAGCCCCCGAATTCAGGGGAGAGGGGCTAAAAACCCAGCTTGGGTTTGCTCCCCTCCTCGAATTCGGGGAGGGGCTGGGGGTGGGGTTTTGAGTGGCGAAGTGCTGTAAAATGCTCAGAACTGCCACCTACGGCGCGGCAGGGATGCAGGTTTCACGATACGCCTGATCGGGGAAGTAGCGTGTCCATTCTTCCTGCGACAGATCGCGGTTAGCGATGCTGCACGCCGCTTCCTGCCAGCCCTCGACGCTCAAATCCCACGCGACCAAGCGCCCGTCCTGACCGCCGGTCAAGAGCCTCGTCCCGTTGAAGGCGACACGGTTGATCCAGCCGCGATGCCCGGTGAAGGTTTGCCCGAGCGGCAAGCCCATGTCCACGTCCCACAGACGTAAGCCGCCCGCGTGATCGACGGAAGCGAGGGTCATTCCGTCGGGGCTGAAGGCGACGCTCGCGCCCCAGTTGCTGTGTCCGCTGAAGCGGCGCACGAGGTCGCCGGTTTCCGCTTCCCACAAATAGAGCATTGAGTCGCGCCCGATCGACGCCAGCAGCGTCCCGTCGGGGTTGAAGGCGACGCCCATCACGCCGTCGATGTGCCCGTCAAGCCGGCGTGGTTCGGCGCTGCTCTCGCTCCACAGGCTGACATAGCCGTCACGCTCGCCGATCACCAGCGTTCGCCCATCGGGGCTGAAGGCAACGCTCAACGCGCTTTCCTCGTATTTGGCGCGCTGCTCGCCCGTCGACGTGTCCCAGACGGTTGTGCCACCGTCAGACGCCGCCGCCAGCCGTCCGCCGTTCGGACTGTAGGTG
>JAEVZT010000516.1 GCA_023392115.1 Chloroflexota bacterium | reverse complement strand
TGCTTTTTCTTCGGCAGTAGTGGCTCGATGACTTGCCACTGCTGGTCATTCAAGTCGGTGGGATAGGGTTGACGTGTGTTCATCTTTCTATTCTATCCCGTTATACTTCCTTTTACATACACGCTCTGAGTGCTGAGAAGAAACTACAAGTGCTGAGTACGAAGTGCTGAGAATAAGGGGTGCTGAGTACAGAGTCTGGGATACTGAGGATTGGTCTTACCTCAGCACTCAGTACTCTGTACTCAGCACTTTCTTTTGTTTACTCCCCGCTCAACAGCATCGACAGGAAGGTGACGCCGGAGACGACGTAGCCGATCGCCGCCGGGATGAGGTCGCCATTGGTATAGAACAGTGTCGACGTGACGAGGACGCTGCCAAAGATCACGGCGCGCGTTGTGCGCCGACTCTGCCCCTCGATTTTCGCCAACTGATTCTGAAGGCTGGTCGCGGCTTCGACGCGCAGCTTGAGTTCCCCGCGCTCAATCTTACCCAACACGTCGTTGTTCGGCGGCGCGAGCGTCCGCCCGAGAATCGTTTGTCCAATGTTGAGCAGCGCCTGTCCGCCGTTGCCCCCGAACAGACTTTGCAGAAACGATGAGCCTAAGAGCGTCGTTACCGGGCTGTCGCCGTTCGCGCTGACGCCCTGCACGATCAGCTTTTGCGCGTAGGGCTGAATCTCGTTCCACGGGTTGAACGACGGGTCAAGCGACGTGCTCAAGCCGCTCAAAATACCCACCGTGCGCCCGAGGTAGATGAAATCCTGTGGCACTTGGAACGGCATGGCGAACAGCAGATCGTTGAATTCCTTGCCGATATTCGCCTCGTCGCCATAGCTGATATTGGTGATTTCCTCCATCGTCAGCCCCCACACCTGATCGAAGACGGCGTGAGTGGCTTCGGTGATGCGGTCGGTGTCCGCGCCGGGGAGCAGGAAGCCGAGTTCCGAGTAGCTCTGCACCAGCTTGTTCACGTCGCGCGTGACAACCGCCGCCATCGTGCCGATTAAGCCGTTGCCGATTTGCGGCGTCAGCGTGCCGACCATGCCGAAGTCGATGAAGATCAGGTAGAACGGCTTGCCGTCACCGGCATCCTGCAAGCGCGCCGCGTCCGAGTCTTCGGGCAGCGGGTAGATGAACAGGTTGCCGGGATGCGGGTCGGCGTGGAAGAAGCGCTGCTCGAAAATCTGCGTCATATAGGTGTCGATCAGGCGCTTGGCGACCGCCTTGCGGCTGATTCCGGCGGCTTCGAGGGCGGCGAAATCGTCAAGTTTGATCGAGGTCACGTCCTCGATGGTGATGACGCAGTCGGTCGAATGTTCCGTGTAGACGGCGGGGATGTAGACGCCCATGTTATTGCGGAACATCTCGCCGAAGCGGGCGGCGTTCTGCGCCTCGTGCCGGTACGACAGTTCTTCGAGCAGGACGCGCCCGAATTCCTGAATCAGGGCGACGGCGTCCATGCGCCGGCTGACGAAGCGGAAGCGCATGGCGACGCGCGCGACGACGTTCATTGCCGCCAGATCGGTGTGGCAGATTTCGACGATCCCCGGTCGCTGCACCTTGACGACGACGCGATCGCCGTTCGGCAGCCGCGCCCGGTGTACCTGCCCGATCGACGCCGCCGCGACCGGCGTATCGTCAAATTGGCTGAATCGTTCCGGCAGCGGTCCGAGTTCTGCTTCGATGATCTGGCGGATTCTGTACGTCGGCACGCTCGGCACTTCGTCGCGCAGGGCGGCGAGTTCGTCGGTGACTTCTTTCGGCAGGACATCGCCGCGCGTCGAGACGAACTGACCGAGCTTGATCATCAGCCCGCCCATATCGATGGCGAAGGCGCGGAAGCTGCGCGCGTATCCGACCCAGCGTTTCTGGTTGGTGCGTTCGACGCGTTCCGGCATGTAGCGTGCCATGACGACTTGCCACCAGACAACCTGAACAAAGAGCCACCAGAAGTAGAGCACCACGCGCACGAAGCGGTACTGCATCCGCAGCGAGCGCGGGCGCTGCTTTGTGATTTCGCGCATCTTGGCGAAGCCGCGCGCCCGGTCGCTTGGGGAACCGGGCGGCGTGCCGTCTGCCTGCGCGATGACTTCCAGCTTGGCGACGGGGGCGGCTTCGGCGTAGTGTCCGTTAACGCCGTTCTTTGACGAACTGGATGTTGAGCGTGGATTGTTCGAACCTTGCATCCGCTATCTCTAAGTCCCATAGAGTGTAGGGCAGGACGATGTTCCGGCGGTAGGGACCGACGCGCAGCGTCAGCTCATCGCGGGAACGGTAGATGTCGAGGTCTTTTTTCTCGGCAAACGGCAGCGGGACGCGCAGCATGAAGCCATCCTCGCCGATCTGTTCGATACGGTGCGTCTTGCCGGAGAACAACTGCTCCGCCGGGTTGACGCCTTCCGGGTAAAGCGCGTTGCCGAGCGCGCGCAGGCGCTCCAGCCCGCCGACTTCCTGCCCGAAAATCGGCGCGCGCAGAATCGGCAGTTCGCCGAAGGCTTCCGAAATGAAGGCGATGTTTTCGCGCTGGTTGGCTTTCCACATGGCGAAATACGGATCGGTCACTTCGTCGGGGATGATGCGGTTGCACAGGATGGCGTCGGTCGCGTAGCCGTACAGGTTGAGGTAAGTGTACGTCCGCTGCGTCTCCTTGATGACCATCTTTTCCGGGTTGACCACCAGCCGGACGCTGCTGACTTCCGAATCAGACAGCAGTTCGCGCACCTTGTCGAGCGTGTCGAACAGGTTGGCGACCTCGTCCCACGCGCTTTCGTCGGGGATGCTTTCGGTGTTACGCCCAAGCACCTTGCCGATTGGCTTGAGGATTTTCGACGCGCCCTTCGTCAGGGCAAGGATCTTCTCAAGCCACCAGCGGGTGACATCCGGCAGGCTGAGCAGCCGCAGCGTTTCGGCTGTCGGCGCGGCGTCGACAATCAGCACGTCGAAGAAGCCTTCCTGCATGTACTTGTTGATCCATAACAGGTGCGCGCCTTCTTCCAGACCGGGCAGGATCATGACTTCTTCGGCGACGATCTCGTCGACGCCCTGCCGCGTGAACAGCGCCGTCAGATAGCGCTGGATTTTCCCCCAGTACTTATCCATCGAGTAGCGGGCGTCGACTTCTTGCGCCCACAGGTTGGGGTGAATTTCGATCGGTTCGGGTCCAATCGCCGCTTCAAGGGAATCGCCGAGGCTGTGCGCTGTGTCGGTGCTGATGACGATCGTTTTCAAGCCCATCTCGGCGCAGCGCAGCGCCGTCGCCGCGGAAATGCTCGTCTTACCCACACCGCCCTTGCCGGTATGCACGATAACACGCATTGGGTTTGTACCTCTATTCACAGGTGGACTCATTATACCATTCTGGTCGGGGCTTTCCGGTTCTATGAACTGCCTGCAACCTCACCCCGTTTCGCTTCGCTCAACCGCCCCTCTCGTCGCTTCGCTTAGGGAGAGGGGCAGCACGACCGTAGGTTGTGCGGGGTGAGGTTTGTAGGTTTCACACTCTCACTTGCTATACGTATAACGGAAGCCTCATGTTGCACGGAGTCCCCTGTGACCCGTCCACCGTCAACAGTCAATCCTTCACTGTCAACTGTGAACGGTAAACTATCCTCCCATCGTGTCCGTGAACCACGCTCGGTTTTCCTGCGCTTCCATGTCGATTACCTGCCGGTCGGGGAAGCGGTCGATGAGCTGCTGGCGCAAGCTGTCATTGTTCTGGTAATTCCACGCGACGACGATCTCGCTGTCGAGGTAGGGACTCGTGACCGCCATCAGCGTGCCGAACGCGCGCCAGCGAACGTCATTCCCGTTGACGATCACCAGCACCGGCTGATCGCCTTCACGACGTTTCTCGACGTCGAGAATCATCTGCCGCGAGATGAAGTTGAAGCCGCGCAGCACGTCGATACGCGGGACGCTGTAAGCGTAAAAGCTGTAGAGCAGGGCGATGGCGAAAACCGCATACACGGCAGGGCGCAGCCAGCGAAATCCCGAAATGCGCTGCCGCGCCAGCCACGCAATCGGCAGGGCGCTGATCAGGGCGACGGCGGTCAGCGCCTCGAAATAGTAGCGCGTGCTGTAGCGCTGCGAGCCGATCCAGTAGGCGAGCTGAAAGCCGACAACCGAGAGCGTCACGCTGACGAGAATCCACGTCCAGACCTCGACACGACGCCGCAGGACGAGGAACGGCAGCAGCAGCCACGCGAACGCGACGGCGATCCACAGCCACGCGAAATGCGGGTTGGTCAGCTGCGCGCCGCCCTGAAAGTCGTAGGCAAAGCGAATCCAGCCGTAGAGCGCGGCGAACCACAGCGCGACCAGCCACGAGCGCCGCTTGTAGGCGACGATCAAGCCCAACGGAATCAGCACCCAGCTTAAGCCGGTGCGCAGCCAGTAATCGCCCTCGACGAGCAGCTGGTTCTGAATGTCGGGCAAGATATCGCCGTTCGCGTCGACCATCGTGCCCGTCTGCCAGCCGAAGAGATCGGCGGCGGTCAGCGACAGGTCGAAGCGCGCGTGACGGAAGCCCTTTTCGAGCGTGTGCGTGTTGCGTCCGTAGCCCTCGCCGAAGCCGACGCGATCATACGACCAGACGTAGGTGTACAGGTTCTCGAACGGATCGCCGACCGCTGCCTCGTTGTACAGCGGCACGGACAGGCTGAGGATAAGAGTCACAAGACTCAAGACAGCTAAAGGCGCAAGGGTTTGGAGTACTGAGTGCTGAGTACTGAGTGCTGAGTCAGAAGGCAGTGATGAGTGATGAGTGACGAGTGATGAGTCGGGAGAAGAAAGTGCTGAGTGCTGAGTGCTGAGTGCTGAGTCAGAAGGAACGGGATTGTTGTGACCAAAAGCCGCAGCTTCAACCTGCTGTTTTCCCTCAGCACTA
>JAEVZT010000506.1 GCA_023392115.1 Chloroflexota bacterium | reverse complement strand
CTGCTGCTCGGCGCGGACTTTTTCGCTCATGCTGTTGAACGAGTCGGCGACCGCGCGCACTTCCGCCGGACCCGCGATTGGTACCTGCTGGTTGTAGCGCCCCTGCGCGACTTCGGCGGCGGCTTTGGCGACGTTTTGCAGCGGCTGCGTGATCCCGCGCGTGATCCAGCCCGCCAGCAGCGCGGCGATGATCAAACCGATGATCCCGGCTTGCAGCAGCGGCATCGTCAGTTCCGCGCCGAAGTCGCTTAAGGCTTCCTGAAACGACTGGCTGGGACGCGGGTCGGCGAACAGGATCGCGCTCGCGCCCTGTCCGCCGCCGGTGCGGATTGACTGCAAGCCGACGAACAGCCATTCGCTGTTGTCGGTCGGGTTGTCGAACGTGCCGCGTATGGCGTTGATCGAGGTGAAGCGCGTCAGCAGTCCACGCTGCACTGCCGTCGGGATGTCGTAATTCTCGATGGTGGCATCGAAAAACTGCTGCGCGGTGTAGACTCCGGCGCTGTCGTAGATCACGCGCCGATTCGCCCCGCGCACAATCAGAATGCGGATATTCCTATCTTCGGCGACCTGATCGAATTCCCCCGCCAGCGCCCCCCACGCGCTTGTCGAGCGCGGCGCGTTGAACACCGCATCGGCGATCACCGTGTTCAAGTCGACGCTCAGGGCGACTGACGCCAGCCGAAGATAGGTCGCTTCAGGCGGCGCGCCGCGCGTGTTGAGGATCAGAAACAGGGCGATCCCCATGACGGCGAGCATCACCGACAGCAGCAGCAGGTAGGAAACGAAAAGCCGTGTCTGGAGTTTGCGCAGCATCAGACATCCAGTCGATAGCCGACTCCCCATACAGTGTCGATCACCGGACGCATTCCCTTGAGCTTATGCCGCAGGTGGGCGATGTGAACGTCGACAGTCCGCGTTTCCCCGGCAAAGTCGTATCCCCAGACGACATCGAGCAGTTTTTCACGCGTGAAGACCATGCCGGGATTCGACGCCAGCGCCAGCAGCAGGTCGAACTCCTTCATGCGCAGGTCGATCGGTCGACCGTCGACGGGCACGAGCCGCCGCTCAGGGTAAATTGCTAGGTTGTCGAGGGTGATCGCGCTTTCGGTCGCCGCCGCTTTGGGCGCGCTGCGGCGCAAAATGGCGCGGACTCGGGCGACAAGCTCGCGCGGATTGAACGGCTTGGTCAGGTAGTCGTCGGCGCCGAGTTCCAGCCCGACGATCCGGTCGATATCGTCGCTGCGCGCGGTCAGCATGATGATCGGCACGTCGGATTCGGCGCGCACCCGCCGGCAGACTTCCCAGCCGTCGATTTCGGGCAGCATCAGGTCGAGCACGACGAGCGACGGCTTATCGCGCAGGATTTGGTGGAGCGCCGACCTGCCGTCGGTCGCGCTCGTCGTCAAGTAGCCTTCCTGCTCAAGATAGAGTTTCGCCAGATCGATGATATTTTTCTCGTCGTCGACGATCAGGATCGTGTCGGGCATCGGCGTTAGTCCTCGTCTTCGGGTGAGCCTGTCTCCGCCGGTTCGGGTTCGGTCTTGGTGACTGTAACCAGCACCTTGTCGATGCGGTTGCCGTCCATATCCACGATCTCGAAGTGCATCGACTCCCAGTCGAGCACGTCGCCGGCTTTCGGGATGCTGCCGAGCAGCGACAGGATGAAGCCGCCGAGCGTCTCGTAACCCTCGTGCGCGCCGGGGGCTTCTTCAATGTCGAACATGTCCTCGAAGTCGTCGATCGACATCAAACCGTCGAGCAGCCACGAGCCGTCTTCGCGTTGAACGGCGTGTTCTTCCTCTTCAACGTCGCCGACGATTTCTTCAAGGATGTCCTGAATCGAAACCAGTCCTTCCATGCCGCCGTATTCGCCGATCACGAGGGCGATGTGCTTGCCGGTTTCGCGGAACAGGTCGAGGACTTTCGACGCCGTCATGCTCATCGGCACGAACAGCGCCTCAGTCGTCGCGGCGCGGATGTCGATCGACTTGCCGGAGAGGAGCTGCGCGAGCAGGTCTTTCGAGTGCAGCATCCCGAGCACGTGATCGGGGTCGCCGTCGCACACGGGCAGGCGCGAGAACTCGCTGTTGAGCAGCTTGTCGCGGTTTTCTTCCGGCGGGTCATTGACATCCAGCCAGTAAACCTCGGTGCGCGGCGTCATTAGCGTGCCGATGCGCCGGTCGCCGAGGCTGAAGATGCCTTCAACCATGTCGTGTTCGGCTTCCTCGAAGACGCCGGCTTCGACTCCCTGCCGCAGCATTCCCTTGATCTCTTCCTCAGTCACCGGCGGCTCGTCAAGCTCGCGCGCGCCGAGCACGACAAGCACGGCGTCGGTTGAGACGCTCAACAGGCTGACGATCGGCGAGGTGATCCGCGACAGGACGCGCATCGGTCGCGCGACGGACGCCGCGATTCGTTCGGGTGAGCGCAGCGCCAGCCGCTTCGGCACAAGCTCGCCGATGATCAGCGACAGGTAGGTTGTGAGCAGCACGAACAACGCGAAGCCCACCGCATCCGCGTAGGCGGCGAGCGGCGTGTCCTCGAGCAGCACCGCTATCTGGCTTGCCATCGTCGCGCCGCCGAACGCGCCGAGCAGGATGCCGATCAGCGTGATGCCGATCTGCACGGTCGACAGAAAGCGGTTCGGGTCATCCATGATCTTGAGGGCAGTTTTCGCGCCCGCGCTGCCTTTGTCCGCCAGTTGCTGCAAGCGCGCCCGGCGCGAGGCGATGACCGCAGCTTCCGACATCGAAAAGATGCCGTTGAGCATCAGCAGCACGACGATGATCACCAGTTCCATGCGTTTAGTTGACCTCGTTCTTGTGATTCAAACATGGCTTCAGTATAGACAGTCTTTGGAGGGGGGACAGCGCGTTCACTGCTCAGCGGACATTCCAGCGCATGTGGATCAGCGAGCGCTGGCGCGTGAATTGATGGCGCTGAAGGACGCTGCTGCCAACCTCGTCGTCGGCGGGGTGCTCGATCGACAGCGCGCTGCGCAGTCCAAAGCGCCGCGCCGCCGTGTTGATCAGCGCGTCGTCGTATATTCCCGCGTAGTCGGGATCAACCATCAGCGTGAGCTGCGTGGTGCTGGCGGCGAACGCCGATTCGATCCACAAGGAAGCGCGCAGCTGCCCGTCCTCGCGCGATCTGACAATCAGGCGTTCCATCGTTCTCAAGCTGAGCGTATCGGCGATACGGCGCAAGAGCGGCGGGTTGAACAGACCGGGATGGAGCGGTCGCAGCCAGCCCATGCCGCCGCGCTCGTTTGGTCGCAGGTGTTGGGCAAGCTGGTATTCGATGCGCCAGTCGCTGGGACGGCGCTGACTGATATAGACCTCGTGCAAAGCGGGGGGGACGCGCGCCGTGCTGCTGCGCCGCCAGTGATGCCATGTTCGTTCGGCGACGAAGCCGAGCGACAGGTAGAGGTTCTGCGCGATAGGGTTGTCGGCTTCCACTTGAAGGATAGCGCAGGCGCGTCCGCGGCGCGACGCCGTGCGCTTGCGGATCATGTCCATGCTGGCTTGCATCAAGCGGCGGGCGATGCCGCGTCCGCGATACTCGGGAGCAACGGCGACGTTGGCGATGATCCACGCGCTGCCGACGCTCGAATTCCAGTTCGCCGGGTAGACCGAGGTGTTGCCGACGAGCCTGCCGTTTTCGACCCACACGAAGCCCAGTCCAATCCCTTGCGCCAGCTCATTCAAGCCGAGCACCGCGCCAAGTCCCGGCGTGATCCGGCTCAGGGCGCGCATCTCGCGAATGGCGGCGCGTCCGCTGCTGTCCATCGTATCGGCGAAGGAGATTTCGATTAAGTCTGCGAGGGCGTTTAAGTCTGTTCGCAAGTTAACCGGGCGTAAGCCGCTCGTGGGAGAAGGCGAACTGTCAGACACACTCAGGCTGACCACTACCGTAGGACCTCATGATGAAGGGTATTTACGTCAAGCGTAACTTTAGCATAGATCATTGTCAAGGGATTGTCAGTGAGAATCAATGATTTGTGAAGAAAGTGAGTTAAGAACGGATTTGAATGCCATAGTACAATAGGCACGTGCGCCCGCATTGATTTCATTGGGCTGCTCAATCATCGACAACATCGTTATCGGCGGGAGGCAGTATGTATGTGTCAGCATTGATGGAGCAGCTGCGGCGCGCTCTGTCCGGCTGGCGGTCACAAGGGGAGGCAGGACAGGGGTTAGTCGAATACGCACTGATCTTCATTCTAGCCGTCCTGCTCGTGATTGTGCTGGTCACAATGATCGGACCATGGGTAGGCAACGTTTTTTCGAACGTCGTCAACTACCTGTAAGTTCTTATTCTCCTCATCTTCTTAAGACCCTACCGTTGTCGTGGTAGGGTCTTTCGTTTAGTATTGTGGCTTGTCTGATTGAGGAGATGTCTACGATGTCACGAAATTATGGTTCTCTGGGGCGGCGTTCCAGCAACGCAGCGTGGCAGTGGGTGGTCATCGGAGTCGTGCTGGGTTTAGGCTGGTGCGTGATCCTCGTGCTCGGTGGGCTGGCGGCAGGCTTCCTCAGCCTCGACCCGAACAGCGTCGCCGATCTGCCGACCCAAACTCCTTTTATCATTACAGCGACTCCCGAACCAGTGACAGCAACACTTGAGCCAACCGAGTCGCCTGAAACGACAGAACAAATTCAGCTTGAGGTGCAGGCGCCGACGGCAAGCCCAACGATTGTGTCGACGCTGCTCACGCTTGAGCCGACAATCGCGCCGACGACCGAAGCAGAGACGACAGGCGACGCTGCCGACGCTTTGACGGGACAGGGTGCGCCGCGAACCGCCGCCGCATGGCAAAACCTCGCCAGCGAGCTGATCTTGATTCCCGGCGGCACGTTTCAGATGGGCACGACGGTTGCCGAAGTCGCCGGCGCGGTTGAACAATGTCTTGCCGGGTACGGCGGCGAGCCGGGCAACTGCCAGACGTCCTTCGGCGAGGACTCCTACCCGCAGCATCCGGTGACGGTCAGCCAGTTCTACATGGAAATCACCGAAGTCAGTTATGGACAGTATCTCGCCTTCCTGAACAGCATGGGTCCCGGAAGCCATCGTACCGGCTGCTTCGGTCAGCCGTGCTTGGAAACGCGCAACGACTCGGAAACCAGCAACGTCGAATTCGACAGCGCCAACTACACTGTCCCTTCCGTCATCAACGATTTCCCGGTGACGAACGTGACGTGGTACGGCGCGCGCGCCTACTGCGAAGCGCTCGGACGCCGTCTGCCGACCGAAGCCGAGTGGGAACGCGCCGCGCGCGGTGAAAATGGTTTCATCTTTCCGTGGGGTAATGAGTGGGACGCCACCCGCGCCAGCACTCGCCGTCCCGCCAGCGGCGACCCGGCGAAGGTGCCGGTTGCCGCGCTGCCCGAGGGCGCTACCGCCGGGACGGGTCTGTATAACATGGCGGGGAATGTCGCCGAGTGGGTCAGTGACTGGTACGACCCGCGCTTCTACAGCCGCCCGGAAGCCAGCGTGACCGATCCGACCGGACCTGCGGCGGGTTCGGAGAAGGTGGTTCGCGGTGGGTCGTGGGACAGCGTGCCGTTCTTTGCCCGTTCCGTTCACCGCCAGAGCGCCGAACCGCTCGCGCCGGCGGCGTGGATTGGCTTCCGCTGCGCCTCTGACAGCGCCGATACGCAGCCGTTGAGCACCGAGCCGATCGGCACGGACAACCTG
>JAEVZT010000503.1 GCA_023392115.1 Chloroflexota bacterium | reverse complement strand
GGCGCAGGCGCCGACGACCCGCGCGCGCAGGGGATCAACCCGCTGATCCCGGTGCTGGTCGCGCCGCCCGGCGCGCAGATACGTTCGGGCATGTCAGGCGGCGGTAGTGAGGGGATGAGCTACGTTTCCGCCACGCTGACGACGGACACTGCCATCGATGAACTGAGCGCCCACTACGGCGAACAGCTCGCCGAAGCGGGCTGGGAAGCCGTCGAGGAAACCGTTGGCGCTTCGAGCGCCGTCAGCACGTGGCAGATCAGCGACGAGAGCGGCGACAACTGGCTTGGCGTGCTGGTGCTGGCGTCTGACGGCGAGGACACGGTCACAAGCCTGTTTCAGGTGACGGCAATTGAGTAGGGAATGGCTTCGGTTATCCGGTAGGACACCGACAACCCTGTCCATCTAATCGAACCACTGGGGTGGACGCGCATTCGAGAAGCAAGAATCCACCCCAGTTGTTTGCTATCGGCGTGCTTTCAGGCTGGCTGTCCGTTCAGAACGCGAAGCGCTTAAGGGCGATAGGACAGCGTATCGGCTAGGACAAATTCCCGCTCAGCGGTGTAACGCACGGCATGCACCATATCATAGGGGCGCGACCAAGTGATAAAAGGTCCAATATGCGCCGTGACGGCATTTTCTTCAAACTCGCAGTAATGCGTAGAGACCGCCGGATCGTCATCAGGATAGCACAGGGCAATGGCGAGCGTGGGATCGTCGTACAACACATAAAAGGGCGCGTGAAAGTGCCAGCGAGTCCACAATATTGTCTCTAATCCGGATGTACCACTCTCGTCGATAACCACCAAGGCGCTGTACGGTTCAAGCCGCGGAAAAATCTGCATAATGTCCATGACAACTTGTTTTTCAGCGTTGGCAGCCGCGATATCGTGTCGATGCTGCTGTAGAAGCTGACCGAAGGCGAGGAGCATCACGACTGATATGCCAACCGAGAAAAAGCGATCGTTTTTGAGCAGCAGCCGAAGCAGCGCGACCAGCGCCAGTGCAGCTCCAACCGAAGTCATGAAATAAACCCGCACCGTTTCCCGGCTCAATAAGGTGGGCAGGATGACTAACATGCTTAACGTCACGACTGCCATACCGACAAGCAGCAGATAAAGATAGTCGCGGGATGAAAAGTCGCGGCTCGCGTTTTTTTGGAAATACCGCAGCATTCCGAGGCAGGCTGCCAAACAGATAACGCTAACCCCTAGGGCGATGAGCCAATCGCTTGTGAGCAGCTCATGCTGAAACCAAGCGGTGAAGAAATGGCGTTCATAGACAAATCCTAGGTTATCGAACATCTCAAGCAGTGCGGGTCCTCGCGCCGCAAGCTGAGACTGGTAGTGAAAATCTTGAGGGACTAAAAGCAGTGTGAGAAAAACCCGAATAACGTTTAACACCGGAAACAGGTACCAGCGAAAAGCAACGCCGCGCCAAATTCGCCAACTCTTCCGCTTCAGAAGCAGCACCATGAACGGACTGACCAAGATTAATGGGTAGGCGGCTTCATAGATGCCGAGATTGAGGATCAGCGCGATCCACATTCCTGTCAGGGTGACGATGTGTGGGCGCTGCCAGTATCGAAGTAAATAATAAAATGCGGCTAAATAGGCAACCCAAGACAGATAGACGTTTAATGCCCCGGCGTAGAACACGCCTTCGTCTGCCGGAAAGACGGCGAGGACAAGGGCAACGGCAAACCGAAACAGGGGCGGTAGGCTGAATTCTCGCAGAATGTTGTAAACCAGCCAACTGCGGGCGAAGATCAAGATAATCAACATCCAGTTGAAGCCCGCAAAACTACCCGGCGCTAAAGCGTACCCGATCACATAAGCCAGTGGTAAGAAGGGGCGATCCAATGCGCCCCATGATGCGCCATGACGCGCGTTGATATAAAACGACCAACCGTCACCAATAAATCCATTTGTGAAGCCAAACGGCAGCCACAAACTGATAATGACGAGAAACAGGATGAGCGCGGCGATAAGCTCAGGTAACCGGCGGGACAACGATTGTGAAAACGAGGCTGAAATTTCTGGTTTCACAAGATTTGCTTCCTTGTGTTTAGCGATGGGAGCATTTCATCACGCTTTGTGAATGTTTGGTGCTGATTTATCTCAAGTAAAGTTTACTGGCGGCGGCGTGAACTGTCGCTTGAGCTTTACACCAGCCGCGATTGTGCGAGGACGCGAGGCAAGGGTGAGACGCTTCCCCCCTTCTGCTATAATCAGCCTGCGTGAATTGAGGAATACAGGCTGCCATGTCTCTGATCACCGCCACCAACTTGGCGAAAGAATTTGGTCCCGACGAGGTCTTCAGCGGCGTCAGCGTCGAGATTCCGTACAAGGCGCGGATCGCGCTCGTTGGTCCGAACGGCGCGGGCAAGACGACGCTGCTGCACCTGCTGATCGGCTTGGACGCGCCGAGCGACGGGAACGTCTACCGCAAGCGCGGCTTGCGCGTCGGCTTTCTGCCGCAGCGCCCCGAACTCTACGGCGATCACACCGTCTGGGATGAAATGCTGTCAGCCTTCACCGAATTGCGCGAGATGGAAGCCGAGCTCGCGCGGCTTGAACAGGCGCTCGCCGATCCCGACCAGCACGACGGCGTGATCGGACGTTACGGCGAGCTTCAGGAGCGCTTCGAGGCGCAGGGCGGCTACAGTTACGAGCAGCGGATCCGGACGGTCTTGCACGGCTTGAGCTTCAAGCCCGAAGAATACCAGCGTCCGCTGGCGCTGCTCTCCGGCGGGCAGAAGACGCGCGCCCTGCTCGGCAGGCTGCTGCTCGAAGCGCCCGATCTGCTGGCGCTCGACGAGCCGACCAACCATCTTGACATCAACGCCGTCGAGTGGCTCGAAGGCTACCTGAACGAGTTCCCCGGCGCGGTGATCGTCGTCAGCCACGACCGCTATTTCATGGACGCCGTCGCGCAAACCGTCTGGGAACTCGACTTCGGCTCGCTCGAAAGCTATCGCGGCAACTACAGCGCCTACGTCCAGCAGCGCGAGGAGCGCCACGAGCGCCTGCTCAAAGAGTACGAAGCGCAGCAGGAGTTGATCGCCAAAGAAGAAGAATACATCCGCCGCAACCTCGCCGGACAGAACGTCAAGCAGGCGAAGGGACGGCGGACGCGCCTCGAACGGCTCAAGCGCGACCGGCTGATCACGCGACCGCGCCGCCGCCAGACGATGCACCTGCGGCTCGGCGCGACTTACCGCAGCGGCGACCGCGTGCTGGCGACCAAGGATCTCGCCGTCGGCTACCCCGACGCGCCCGCGCCGCTGTTCCAAGCGCCCGACATCACCCTGCGGCGCGGCGAAGTCGCGGCGCTGATCGGCCCCAACGGTGCGGGCAAAAGCACGTTCATCAAGACGATCATCGGGCAGCTTGAGCCGCGATCGGGCGAGGTCAAGATCGGCGCGGCGGTCAAGATCGGCTATTTCGCGCAGGCGCACGAACTGCTCAACGAGCGGAACAGCATCCTCGAGGAGATTCAGACCGTCAAGCCAATGCCGCTGAGCGAGGCGCGCAACTACTTGGCGCTGTTCCTGTTTCAAGGCGACGACGTGTTCCGCCCGATCAGCACGCTGTCCGGCGGCGAGCGCGGGCGAGTGGCGCTGGCGAAGCTGGCGCTGGCGGGCGCGAATTTCCTGCTGCTCGACGAGCCGACCAACCACCTCGACATCGCCAGTCAGGAGATTTTGCAGAACGTGCTGGCGGATTTCAGCGGGACGATCCTGCTCGTCAGCCACGACCGCTACCTGATCGACGCGCTGGCGACGCAAATCTGGACGCTCAGCCCCGGCAGGCTCGACGTGTTTGAAGGGACATACGCCGAATTTGTCGCCGCGCGCGAGAAAGCGCGTCAGGCGGCGGCGGCGAAGGTCGAAGCGGCGCGCGCCGCAGTCAAGACCGGCGCGAACGGTATCCAGCCGGGCGAGAAGAAATTTGGACTCAACCCGTACCAGCTTCAGAAGCGGATCGACGAACTTGAGGCGTTGATCCCCGAATTGGAAGCGCAGCTTGAGGCGATCACCGCCGCGATCGGCGAAGCGAGCGCGCTTGCCGATGCCGATCGCGTCCGCGAGCTGGGCGAGGAGTACAACCGCGCCGAAGCCGATCTCCACGACAAGATGGCGGAGTGGGAAAGACTCGTTAGCTGAGGGGGAACACTTCAAGACAACCTCACCCTGCTTGCTGCGCAAGCCGTCCCTCTCCGTGTGGAGAGGGACATCTGCCCACGTGTTTTTGCCCCTCGCGTAACGGTTGAGGGCAGGACAGTTTTAAT
>JAEVZT010000473.1 GCA_023392115.1 Chloroflexota bacterium | reverse complement strand
ATCCACAGCGATCCCTCGGGTGGCGATCACTTCTGTCGCCGGCGTCCTGTCGCCGTTGCAGCTAATGCGGCGGGGCGCGGGCACTTTCTTGAGCTTGAAACCAAGCCGCTCGTACAGGTGGCAGATGCGCTCCGTCGCCTGATTCGACAGGACAACCGGACCGCGATGGCGCGATAACCATTCCGCCAGACGCACCTGATCATCCCACGAGAAGCCGTGCTTCGAATACTGGACGAACTGCACGTCATACGGCGGGTCGGCATAGACGAAATCACCGTCGTCGAGCGCCATCTGCTCGAAATCGCCAACCGTGAACTCCCAGCGGGCGAGCGTGTCCTGATAGGCGTAGAAATCACCGGCGTAGTTGATGCGCCGGTAGCTGCCGAACGGCACGTTGAACTCGCCGCGCCGGTTGAAACGACATAAACCATTATAACAGGTTCTGTTAAGATAATAAAACAGCTCCGCCGCCTGCTTACGCTCGGCGTCGCCGTCGTGGATCAAGCGGTTGAAGGTCTGGCGGTGCTGGTAGTACAGTTCGCGGTCGTTCGCCAGCTCAATTTCGATGCTCAGTCCACGCTGAATCCACTCGTAAAAGTGAATCAAGTGCTTGTTGGTATCGTTGAGCAGCGCTTGATCGGGCAGCAAATTGAGCGGGAGAGCCAACCCGCCGCAAAACGGCTCGACGTAGCGCCGGCTGCGAAACGGCTGCCACAGGGGGATCAACTGCGGGACAAGCCAGCGTTTGCCGCCCGCCCATTTCAGCGGCGGCTTGAGGGTGATAGACGCGGGGGCAGTCTGAGTCACCAAACCCTAACTTTCGAGGCACTAAGCGGATCACAACCTTCAATTTAACCACCAATTCGGCACACGGCAACTTCTACCGAATTCTAAATTTACAGGGGAGGCTTGTTGAGTTATAGTTCTCTAGTAAGTTTTCAACGCCCAAACGCTGATGTCCATCACAGCTGTGCAATCCTCTTTCGCCACACCACGCGGCGAAGGTTCAATCTGAAGGAATTCGAATGGAACTTGTCCAGTATATCCGTCTGTTTCGCAAGTGGTTTTGGCTGCTTCTGCTTGCCGGGGTGATCGGCGGTGGCGTAAGCTTTGTCGTCACATCGCGCCAGCCAGCGCAGTATACAGCCACGACGACGCTGTCGATCGGGCGCTATATTGAGGCGCTGAACCCGGACAGTTCCGACATCCGCACGGGGATTGATCTGGCGCAGACCTACGCGCAGATCATCCGCACGCGTGATGTGCTGCAAGGGACGATCGACGCGCTCGGGCTGGAACAGAGTGCCGATCGGCTGAGCAGCCTGTTCGAAACCCGTATTCTGACCGGAACGTCGCTGCTGGTCGTCACCGTCACCTACACAGACCCCGTGACGGCGGCGGACATCGCCAACACGCTGGCGCAGCAGTTGATCCTGAAAAGCCCGACCAACTTGACGGCAGAGCAGCAGATTCAGGTCGAGTTCGCCAACGAGCAGATTCGGGCGCTCAGCCAGCAGATCGCGGAGCAGCGCGCGACGCTAACGTCTTACAACACCCAGCTTGAGAACGAGACCGACGAGGAAGAACGGGCGCGGCTCACGGAGTTGAAGGCGTCGCTGATCGACCAGATCAACCAAGCGTCGGCGACGATCGCCACCTTCCAGAACACGATCAGCGCCATTCAGCAGCGGACGAACGCGCTCGACATCGTCGAGCAGGCGACCATCCCAACATCGCCGGTCGGGCGCAGCGCGGTGACATCCGCCCTGCTCGGCGCGATGGTCGGCATTGCCCTCGCCGCCGGCATCGCCCTGCTGATCGAATACCTCGACGATCGCGTCAAATCGACCGAGATCGCGACGCAAGTGCTGGCGCTGCCGGTACTCGGGGCAATCCCGAGGTTTCCCGGCAAGGTTAGCGCGTACCCTGAACGCTTGATCACGAAGCAGCCGTCCATGTCGCCAACCGCCGAAGCCTACCGCCGCCTGCGCACGAACTTGATGTTCACGTCGTCAAACGGCAACGGGCGCAAGAGCGTCTTCGTCGTCACCAGCGCTGGACCGGAAGAAGGTAAGAGCGTCACGACCGCCAATCTGGCGGTGACGATGGCGCTGGCAGGCGTCAACGTGCTGCTGATCGACGCTGACCTGCGCCGCCCGAAAGTCCACGACATATTCGAACTGAAGAACGAAGTCGGGCTGACAACCCTGCTGTTCGCCGACCCCGGTAACGCGGCGGATGCCGACAACTCGGCGTTGAGCAGTCTGAAACAGTGCTTGCAGACCACGTCGATCCCGCGCCTGAAGGTAATTACGAGCGGCTTTGTCCCGTCGAATCCGACCGAAATCCTCGGCTCGGTGCTGATGAAACGCTGGATCGACACCTTCCGCTCGGCTTCGGATATCGACGTCGTCCTGATTGACACGCCGCCGGCGCTGATGTTCGCCGACAGCTCAGTCCTCGCGGCAATCGCCGATGCCGACGTGGTGCTTGTGCTTGACGGCGGCAAGACGCGGCGCGGCGCGGCGCTCGAAGTGAAGGATCGCTTCGAACAGCTTGGCTTGGAAATCAAAGGCGTGGTCGTCAACCGCCTTAACCCGCGCGAGGAAGCCGGTGGCTACGGCTACGGCTACGGGTACGGCTACTACTACTATTCATCTGCCGAGGGCGCGGAGCAGCCTAAGAAGAAGGGCATTTTTGGCGCTCGTCGCGGGTAAGTGTTAGTATTCCACACAAATTACCTTCACTTGAGGGCACTTGTTGGGGACTTTAACTGCCTGTCAGGAGAGGGGAATTCGTATGGATGCCCACTGGTACGCAATCTTCAGTAAACCGCGCAAAGAAGTTCAGGTCGGCAGTTATCTCCGCACGCAGGGGATAACAACGTTTTTCCCTACCTACCGCGTGAAACCCGTCAACCCACGATCATCGACGACGCGCGCGTTTTTCCCGCGCTATCTGTTCGTCCACGCCAATTTGTCCGAAACCGGTATGGGCGCGCTGCAATGGATTCCCGGCGCTGTCGGCATCGTCCAGTTTGACGGCGAGCCTGCCTCTGTCCCGG
>JAEVZT010000384.1 GCA_023392115.1 Chloroflexota bacterium | reverse complement strand
CTGCTGCTGACCGAAAACCGGATCGATGAAGCGGTCGCCTGCTTTCAACAAGCGCTGCTGACGCCGAGCACCGCTCCGGCGCTGACCGCGTATTGTTACGAACGGCTCGGTTTTGTCGCTTTTTACGAGCAGCGCGACTCGAAGCAGGCGCTCGCGTTTCTGAACAAAGCGGTTGCCACCTATCCCATCCGCGAAAACCGCGTCTGGCTGGTACAGGTTCACACGCTGCGCAGCCGCGTCCTGCGTGAAATGCACGACTATGAAGCGGCGCTCGAAGCGGCGACAACCGCGATCAACGTCGCCTCGGCGGCGGGCATCGAAGGCAAACCGGGGCTGGCAGACGCGCTGCTGACATCGGCGGAAACGCTATCGCACTTCGAGGGGCGCGAGCGCGACGTGATCGCACATGTCCAGCAGTTCACGCAGATCAGCAAGCGCCCGCTCGGCATCGACGTGACGTGGTCGCGCGCCCATGAAATGCTCGGCGACGCCTACTTCAGGATAGAACAGTACCAGTCGGCGGTGTCGGCATACCGAGCGGCGCTCCAGTTCAACCCCTACCATCCATGGGAAATGTCGCTCCACTACCGCATCGCGCGAAGCTGCTACCAATCAAGTGACTACGAGAAGGCAGTTCAGGCGATTGAACGGCTGCTGCAAGCGGCGAAAGCCGATGATCAGGCAGTACAGGATTACCGCGTGTTCAACATTCTCGGTAACGCGTATTTCGCACTCGGAAATTACCGCGAAGCGCATGCCGCTTACACAAAAACGCTTGAACTCGCGCCGCCGAGCGCCGACAATTTAGATAAGATCAATCAGTATTACGTCTTCGCCAAAGATTTGAGCGAGAAACGTTAGGGCAGAAGGTCAAGTCGAGAGGGTTGTAACGGAATGAAGGTTAACGTTATCGGCGGCGGTCTGGCGGGTTCAGAAGCCGCGTGGCAGCTCGCCGAGCGCGGCTTTCGCGTCAAACTGTTCGAGATGCGCCCGCGAAAATCAACCGGCGCACACGTGTCGGATCAACTGGCGGAACTGGTGTGCAGCAATTCGTTCGGCTCGAAGCTGCCGGATCGTGCATCAGGGCTGCTGAAAACCGAACTTGACATGCTGCGTTCGCTCTTGCTCGACGCGGCTGAAGCGTCAGCCGTTCCGGCGGGCGGCGCGCTCGCCGTCGATCGTGAAGCATTCGCGGCACGCGTCACTGCGGCGATCGAGAACCACCCGCAGATCGAGATTATCCGCGAGGAAGTGACGGCGGTTCCCGACGAGCCGACCATCGTCGCCACGGGACCGCTGACCTCACCCGCGCTGGCGATGTCGATTGCCGGATTGACGGGGCAGGAATACCTGTACTTCTATGATGCGCTCGCGCCGATTGTGTCGGCGGAGAGCATCGACATGAGCATCGCCTTCCGCGCCAGCCGCTATGGGCGCGGCGACGATGACGAGGGCGACTACATCAACTGCCCGATGAACAAAGACGAATACGAGCGCTTCGTTCAGGCGCTGCTGAACGCTGAACGTGCGCCGCTGCGCGACTTCGAAACGGAAGATAAGCTGTTCTTCGAGGGCTGCCTGCCGATCGAGCAGATCGCGACGCGAGGCGAAGACTCGCTCGCTTTCGGACCCATGCGCCCGGTCGGACTGACCGACCCGCGCACCGGCAGGCGACCGTATGCCGTCGTCCAGCTTCGGCAGGACAATGCCGCCGGCACGCTCTATAACCTCGTCGGCTTCCAGACCAACATCCGCTGGGGCGAACAGAAGCAGATCTTGCGTATGATCCCCGGCTTGGAGAACGCCGAATTTGTCCGCATGGGACAGATGCACCGCAACACATTCATGAATTCGCCGACGCTGCTCCACCCGACGCTTCAGTTCCGCGCGCGTGAAGACCTGTTCTTCGCCGGACAGATCACCGGCGTCGAAGGCTACATGGGCAATGTCGCGACCGGCTTGGTCGCCGCGATCAACCTCGCGCGGCAGTTGGAAGGCAAACCGTTGTGGGTCATCCCGCCGACGACGATGCTCGGCGCGCTGTGCCACTACGTCACCCATGCTGAACCGAAGCACTTCCAGCCGATGAAGGCGAATTTTGGCATCCTACCCGAATTGGCGCAGCACGTCCGCGACAAGCGCGCCCGCTACGCCGCTTACGTCGAGCGCGCGACCGGCGACATGCGCGTCGCGATGACGGCGCTCGCCGACCCGTATCTTTCGCCGCAGGCTCAAGCGAGTGATGGTACAATAGAACTCTAGTGAACTGCACCGAATGAAGGTAGTCATGCCAGCCCCAGCCAATCGATTGCAGAATCTTCCCCCGTACCCATTCGCGCTTCTGAACCAGCGCGTGCGCGAGCTGAACGCGCAGGGGTGTGACGTCATCGGACTGGACATCGGCAGCCCTGACCTGCCTCCACCCGACAACGTGATCGAGGCACTCTATCACTCGGCTCAACAGCCGAACCATCACGGATACGCGGGATACAAGGGAACGCCCGACTTTCGCGCCGCCGTCGCCCGATACTACCAACGACGCTTCGGCGTCAGCGTCGATCCCGAACAGCAGGTGCTGCCGCTGCTCGGCAGCAAGGAAGGGATCGTCAACCTGAGCCTCGCCTTTCTCGATCGGGGTGATGTCGCGCTCGTGCCCGACATCGGCTACCCCTCGTACTCGATGGGCGCGTACCTCGCGAACGCCGAAGTCCACTGGGTGCCGACGTTGAGCGAAGCCGACGGCTTGCTCGACCTTGAATCGATCCCGGCGGACGTGCTTCAGCGGGCAAAACTGCTGTGGATCAACTACCCGAACAACCCGACAGGCGCGACGGCTGAAGCCGCCTTTTATCAGCGCGCCGTCGATTTCTGCGCCGCCAACGACATTCTGCTCGCCTCGGACAACCCGTACTGCGAAGTCACCTATGATGGCTATGTCGCCGGAAGCGCGCTGCAAGCCCAATACGCGCTCGACCACGTTATTGAGTTCGTCTCATTTTCGAAGTCGCATAACATGGCGGGATGGCGGCTTGGGGCTGCTGTCGGGTCAGCCGACGCGCTCAAGACGCTGCTGACCGTTAAGAGCAACGTCGACAGCGGACATTTCAGGGCGGTCTACGATGCCGGCGTGCTGGCGTTCGATGAAGTTCCGCAGGCATGGATCGACGAGCGCAACCGCGTCTACGAACGGCGCCGCGACCGGATCTTGGAGACGCTGCCGCGCATCGGCGTGACGGCGCAAAGGCCGAAGGGCGCGCTGTATGTTTGGGGACGCGTCGAGGGCGGCGATGGCGGAAAATACGCTGAAGAAGCCCTGCTGCAAGCGCATGTGTCGATCGCGCCCGGAGAGATTTATGGACCCGGCGGGACAGAGTATCTCCGTTTCAGCCTTGGCGTAGCCGACGATCGGCTCGACGAAGCGTTGAGTCGCCTCGAAAACTGGTATTCGAAGTAGGAGTTTATGTCTAGTACATTCGATCTCACCCGCAGCGCAGCCCCCGAAACCGCGATCCTCGTCGGCATCAATGTCAAAGGCAGCCGACCGCTCCTCAGCATGGAAGATTCGCTGACCGAACTCGCGCTGTTGAGCGACACTGCCGGCATGACGATCGTCGGGCAGGTGACGCAGAACGTGGGGCGCATTGACCCGGCGACGTTCATCGGCGCGGGCAAGGTCGAAGAGGTCAAAGAACTGGTGCTGGCGACCGGCGCGCAGGTCATCCTGTTCGATGACGAACTCAACCCGCGCCACCAGCGCGAGCTTGAGGAGAAATTCGGCGAGAACGTCAAGGTGATCGACCGCTCGGCGCTGATCCTCGACATCTTTGCCCAACACGCCAGCACGCGCGAAGGCGCGCTGCAAGTCGAGCTGGCGCAGTATGAATACCGGCTGCCGCGTCTGACGCGCGCGTGGACGCACCTCGCCCGACAGGCGGGCGGCGGCGGCGGGCGCAGCGGGAACGGCGGCGTCGGCTTGCGCGGTCCCGGCGAAACACAGCTTGAAGCCGACCGACGCGATATTCGCCGCCGCATCGCTAAACTCAAGGACGAACTCGAAAACGTGCGCTCGCACCGCAGTCGTCACCGCAGCCAGCGCGAGCGCACCGGTATCCCGTTGGTCGCGCTCGTCGGCTACACCAACGCCGGAAAGTCGACGCTCCTGCGCGCCCTGTCCGGCGCGGATGTATACATTGCCGACCAGTTATTCGCCACGCTCGATCCAACAACGCGCCGCATCGAACTCCCATCAGGGCGGCAGGCGCTGCTCACCGATACGGTCGGCTTTATCCAGAAGCTGCCGACGACGCTGATTGCTGCGTTTCAAGCGACCCTTGAGGAGATTCGCGACGCGGACGTGATCCTCGAAGTGGTCGACGTCAGCCACACGAACGCGCTCCAGCATCTAGAAACCGTCGAGGACACGCTGGCAGAGATCGACGTGCCGCCGGTGCCGCGCGTCCTTGTCTGGAACAAGATCGACCAGCTCGGCGGCGCTGCTGACGATCAGGCGCTGCCGAAGCCGCACAACGCGCGCGACTACGTCGCTGAAGTCGCCGTGTCGGCGACCAAACAGATCGGGATGGACAAGCTGCGCGAGGCAATTGAGACAGCGCTCAAAGCGGTCTTGTTCAAAGTCAAGCTGCGTATCCCTTATGAACGCGGCGATCTTGTGTCGCAGCTTCACGAGTCGGCATCCGTCGAAGCGCAGGAACACACCGCGGACGGCATCGTGCTGACAGTGCAGCTTCCCGACACCCTGTACGAGCGCTTCAAGGAGTATCGGGCGTAAGGGTATGTTCAAACGCATCGACCGCTCCCCCGCCCTCGCCCGGTTTCTGGAACGCCTGTCGGCGGCGCTCGCGCGGCAGCGCGGGCTGCCGGTGATCATTGGCGTGCTCCTGATCGCGATCAGCTTCGTCGTCCAGTTGGTCAACGTTTACGCGCCGTCGCAGACGCTTGACCTCGTCTGGACGATCACGCATCACCTCGGCTTGATCATCGCGCTGATCGGTTTGCTTCTGGTGCAGCCGCTTGGAAACTGAAGTCATCTACCGAATCCTCGAAGATCCGGCGGATTTCGAGCGCGTTGTCGATCTCGAAATCACCGTCTGGGGGCTTGACCCGCGCGACGCCGTCCCGGCGAGCATGCTCCGTGCGATCGCGCATGGTGGCGGTCTGGTCAACGGCGCTTTCATCGGCGGCGAACTTGCCGGTATGGCGATGATGTTCCCGGCTCGTCACGGCGATCGCTGGGTACTCTGGTCGCACATGAGCGCCGTCCGCCCCGACCGTCAGGCTAACGGAATCGGCATGCGGCTCAAGCACGAGCAGCGCGATTGGGCGCTGGCGCACGGCTTTGATGAAATTCGCTGGACGTTCGATCCCCTTCAGCGCGGCAACGCCAATTTCAACCTGCGCCGCCTCGGCGCAACTGCAAACACCTATCACGTCAACTTCTACGGGACAATGACCGACGCCATCAACGCCGGCATGCCGTCAGATCGCCTCGAAGCCTGCTGGCGCTTGATCGGTGATGGGCGACGCGACGCCGACGCCACGAACGCGCCTGTGCTGCTGATGGTCGGCGAGACGGGCGAGCCGGTTCGGGCGAACACGCCGATCGGTGACGCACCAACTTACCTCGCCTGCATCCCTCCGCAGCTCCGGTCGCTCGCCCCGTCCGCAATCCTCGCGTGGCGGCTGGCACTGCGTGACGTGCTGCTGACAGCTTTCAACTGCGGTTACGCCGCCGTCGACTTCTTGCCGGAACGGGATGCGTTCATTCTGCACAAATGATAACCGTCTGCATCGTGCATGACTTTCAGTTGCGCCGCTCCGTAATTGCCCTATAATCTGAACCTTCCAACATATTTCCCACTCACTGGAGGGTTTTGAATGCGGAAGAGTCTTTCTGTCCTTTCGGTTATCCTGTTGATTCTGATGGTCGCCATAACGCCACTCGCGGCGCAGGATACCGAACTTCCCGACTTGGGCGGGCTCGAGATCAGCGTCGCTGTCGAGAACGCCTACCC
>JAEVZT010000343.1 GCA_023392115.1 Chloroflexota bacterium | reverse complement strand
ACGGCACGCCGCCCGCCGTGACTTCGGCATACAGATAACCGCGATCGCCGGTCATCGGCAGGCGCAGGTTCGTCACCACCGAAACGAGCGCGCGCCGTGTCTCGCGCGTCAGCGAGTCGGCTGCCGCCCCCGGCTCGATCCCGGCTTCGGCGCACAACGCGCGGATCACGCGCTCAGGCAGGCGACCGCTCAAGAAGCGCAGGATCGACCGCCTGCCGAGCGTCATGAGTTCCGCCTCGAACGTTTCCGGCGTCGTTTCCGGCAGCCAGTTGATGTACAGCGCCGCGTCCGGGTCATCGAAACGGGCATCGGTGTAATAGCGGCTGATGTCAAGCGGGGCCGGACCGGACAGCCCGAAATGGGTACACAGCGTCGAGTCGGTGAAGGTGGCGATCCGTTTGCTGCCGCCTGATCGTACTTCGAGCGTCGTCGGCAGCGTGATGCCGCTCAACGCGCAAATGAAGTGTTCGCGGGGTAGGGTGAGCGGGACGAGCGCCGGAAAAACCCGCCGCGTGATCGTGTGTCCGAGCGATTGCGCCAGCGCATAGCCGTGTACCTCCGAGCCGGACTTGGGCAGACTCCTGCCGCCGGTCGCCAGAATCACGCTCGCGGCGCGCAGGTCGCCCCACGCCCCACGCAGAATAAACCCGTCGTCGCCCTTATCGATCGTTTCCACGCGCCGGGGGTGGCTGATTTGCACGTTAGCCGCCCGCGCCGCGCCGAGCAGGGCGTCGAGGACGGTACGGGCGCTGTCAGTCGTCGGGAACAGCTTGCCGGTTTCCTCGCGCTTGAGTTCGACGCCGATCTCGCGGAAGAAGGCGATCGTCTGCGGCACGTCGAAGCGGCGCAGCACTTTGCGGATGGCGTTGCGCGAGCTTCCGGCGTAGGCGGTTTCATCGACGACGTCATGCGTGACATTGCAGCGCCCGCCGCCGGCGACGAGGATTTTCGCGCCGAGTTTCGCCGCGCCGTCGAGGGCGACGATCCGCCGGTTTGGATCGGTGCGTCCCGCCCAGATCGCCGCCATCAGCCCCGCCGCGCCCGCGCCGACGATCGCAACATCCGCCCTGTCAAACATCTGCCTTAACAAACCTCTTTGAGAGTGTACAATACATGCTCGCCGCGCATAAAACTGCGCCGCGCCAGTTTACGAAACATCACAGGAGTATTCAATGGCAGAGCAGCCTGTTCTGCTCAGTGTAAACGGGGTGAGCTACCGATACGGCTCATTTAACGCGCTGACAGAGATTACGTTCGACGCCGACGAAGGCGAGTTAGTGGCGCTGGTCGGTCGGAACGGCGCGGGTAAATCGACCCTGCTCAAGTGCATCGCCGGGTGGACGCGCCCGACCGACGGCGAGGTGCTGATTATGGGGCACAAGGTCGCCAGAGACGAGCGCCTGATCCGCGAGTATGTCGTCCTCATCCCGGATACGCCGCCATTTTATGACGAACTGACCGCGTGGGAACACTTGCAGTTCTTCGCGCAGGCGCACCGCTTGCAGGATTGGGAAGACCACGCGCTCGATCTGCTCGACCGCTACGGGCTGATCAACAACCGTGACGCCTTCCCGTTCGCCTTCTCGCGCGGCATGCGCTACAAGCTGGCGCTGTGCCTCGGTCTGCTGATCGAGCCGAAAATCCTGCTGCTAGACGAGCCGCTTGGTCCCCTTGATCCGGTATCTGCCGACGACCTGTGGCGTGAGCTGAACGGACACCGCGACGAAGGCATGACGATTCTCCTCAGCAGTCACCAGCTGCCGCAGGAAGCACACCCCGACCGCTACCTCGTCCTCGAAGGCGGCGAAATCATCGGCGAGGGCACGCCCGACGATCTGCGCGAAGAGTTCGAGTTGGGCGACAAGGCGATCACGCTCGACAACCTGCTGCGCGCGGCGATCCTTGCCCGCCGTGACGCTGAAGAAGACGAAGAAGAAACGGAAGAAGTCGATGCTTGACGTCCGCGCGCTCGTCTGGCTGCGCTGGCGGCAGTTCAAGGATACGGCGGTCTACTGGCTGCGCGTGCTCGGCTACCAGCCGAACGAACGCTCGTTCTCGCAGAATATGTACGTCGTCTACCTGATCCTGATCGGGCTGTTCTGGGTGTATACCGTCGGCACGTTCACGTTTGAATCGGCGGCAAACGTCGCGCGGCTGCTGACGCCGGATATTGTCGGCGTGCTGCTGGTCTTCGTCGCGTGGGCGGTGTTCTTGCTTCAGGTATGGGTGATCATGCGCGCGCTGCAAAGCACGCCGCTCAAGTTGTCGTTTCCCGACATGGCATACGTCGCCGCGTCGCCGATCAAGCGTTCCGCGCCGGTGATCGTCGGCTACGTCAAACAGGTGCTGATCCGCATCTTCCTGCTCGGCGTTACGGCGGCGCTGCTCGGCGTGGTGATCGCGCGACCACTCGACCCCGACAATTACGGCGCGGCGGCGCTTCGTGCCGTCGGCTTCACGATTCCGCTGGTGGCGATCACGTGGGGCATCGGCTGGGTGCTCGGCTTGCTGCGCCTGATCGACCCGCGCGTCGGTCGGCTGCGCCACCTGTGGTTCCTGCCGCTGCTGCTGATCCCGATCGCCTACCTGCTGCCCGATCCGTTCCTGTGGATCGGACGTGCCGCCGGTCTAGCCGTGCTGGGGCAGGCGCCCGACTGGCTGATCCCGCTGCTCGTCGGCTTGATGATCGCTCTCGCGGCGGCGGTCGTATTTCTCGGCGAACGGATCAACATGATCCACGCGGCGGACGAAAGCGTCCTCTACGCGCGCATTCAAGCGCTCGGTTTGATGGCGTACCGCCAGCCGAACCTTCAGCGCCAGATTTACCGTCAGGCACGGCAGGCGGGGCGCAAACCGCTGCTGCGGCTGCCGAAAGCGACGGGCGTCTGGACGTTCGTCACGCGGGCGGCGCTGTCCTACGTGCGCCATCCCGGCGCGCTGGTGTCCTCGTTCCTGTGGGGCGTGACGATGACTTACTTCGCGGCGGACACGATTATCAACAACCGTCCGCTGCAAGTGTGGATTCTGTGGTTGATCGTCGCCGGGCTGCGCCCACCGTTCGGGCTGCTGCAGGTGTTTCAGACCGACCGCAGCGAGCCGTTTCTGCGCCAGTTCCTGCCGGTCAACGGGCTGCAGCTCTTGATCGCCGACATGATCCTGCCGCTGATCGCGTTGATCGCGGGCGGGTTTGCCGCGCTTGCGTTCTACGCGGCTGATCCGGCGATTATGGTCATGGGGCTGATGTTCATTCCGGTGTCCGCGCTGTTGATCGCCCTGAGCGGGGCGGTGGCGCTGACGAATCGGCGCGTTCTACAAACGCAAATTCTCGCCACCGGGGCGAGTTTTGGCGCGGTGATCCTTGCGGGGCTTGGGTTGGGCACCCCCGCGGCGGCGCTGGGAGTCGCGGTGGTCGCGATCCTGCTCATGGCGGGGATGGTCGCGACGGAAGCGTGAGCGCGTCCGTCTATGGTTCGGGAAGGCTGCGGAGGCGCGCTGCCTTGACGCGCCGTTCGCTTACGCCTTGTTGTCGCTGTCGCCGACGCTGACTTCGACGGGCTGACGCTGTTCCGGAGCGGCAAGCCGATTTTGCACCGGCTGCTGGATGACGCGCTGCGGCTCCGGGCGTCCATCAAGCTTGTTGTTGACTTCCGTGATGCCGTTGCGGACGATGGTCAGCAGTTTCGACAGCTGTTGATCGAGATCGGTGAGCGAGTCAAGCACGTAGCGATCCGAGTCATCCATGATCTCGTCGGCTTCCTGCTTGGCAGCTTCGACGATGTTGGCTGCGCGGCTCTGGGCGGCTTGCACCGTCGCCTCGCGGTCGATCAACTGATCGCCCCGGTCGCGCGCGATTTGGATCAGGCGGGCAGCTTCTTCGTTCGCCTGCGCCAGCACGCGGTCGCGCTGCGCCAGCACGCGCGCTGCCTTCTCGATCTCTTCCGGCACGGAGATTCGCATCTGGTCGATGATCTCCAGCGCGCGTTCCTCGTCGATCAGCGTGTACTTGCTGAATGGGATGTGGCGACCCTCGTCGATCAGGTCTTCGAGTCGATCCACAAGGTGTTGTATATCCATCACAGCCTCCCCTAATCCCGAATACTGTATAGATAGCCCGGGCTGTTGTGATTCGCCTTGAGTTCCGCGAATCGCTGCGCCAGCGCCTCGGCGATGAATGGGGGAACCATACTGGAAACATCTCCCCCAAGTTCGGCAATTTCGCGCACGGTGCTGCTGCTGATGTAGACGTGCCGGTCGTCCGTCATAATCGAGACGGTTTCAATTTCCGGCGCGAGCTTCTTGTTCGCCAGCCCCATGCGGAATTCAAGCTCAAAATCAGAAAACACGCGCAAGCCGCGCACCACGACGAGCGCGCTAACCTGTCTTGCATAGTCTACAGTGAAACCTGAAAATTTCGCAACCGAGATATTTCCAGCATCCTTAAAGGCTTGTTCGACCATTGCTACCCGTTCGTCAACATCGAACAGCAGCCGCTTTTTCGGCAGGTCGTATACGCCGACGATCACCTCGTCAAAGATGCGCGCCGCGCGAGTCGCTATGTCGATGTGTCCAAAGTGGATTGGGTCGAAAGAACCCGGGTAAAACGCTCGAACCGCCATTCAGCGCTCCATTAAGTTTAACATAATTAGTGTACGCGATTTCCGCCTCACACGCCACAAAGAAAGTTAAGAGTATTAAGTGCTGAGTACAAAGTACTGAGTGCTGAGGAAAGACGATTCCTCTTTCTCAGCACTCAGCACTCCGTACTCGGTACTCTCTTCTAGCTTACATCACTGCGCGCGTCTTGAAGCGACTGGATGCGCTCTGCCAGCAGGCGGTATTCGTCTTTCTCGAGCAGCGGATCGTCCTCAAAGATCGTCTTGGCTTCGCGCTGCGCCAGCTCGACAAGTTCCGGTTTCATCGCCTCGACGAGCCGGAGTTGTGATACGCCGCTCTGGCGCGTGCCGATCAGGTCGCCCGGTCCGCGCAGCTGCCAGTCGATCTCCGCCAGCTTGAAGCCGTCGGCGGTCGCTTCGAGCGCTTCAAGCCGCTGGCGCGCTTCCGGAAGCGGGCTGTCACAGACGAGCAGGCAGTACGAGGCGTGTCCGCCGCGCCCGACGCGCCCGCGAAACTGGTGAAGCTGCGCCAAGCCGAAGCGGTTCGCGCCGTCGATGACGATCACGCTGGCGTTCGGGATGTCGACGCCGACTTCCGCGACCGACGTCGTCACCAGCACATCGTACTTGTTGTCGCGGAAATCGTTCATGACCTGATCTTTTTCTTCAGGCTTCATGCGACCGTGCAGCAAGCCGACCTTGTACTGGTAGAAGATCTTCTTGAGCTTGTCATACGACTCGACGGCGGATTCAGCTTCGATCGTCTCCGACGCTTCGACCAGCGGATAGACGATGAACGCCTGTCGCCCTTCCTCAAGCTGGGCTTCGACGAAGTTGTAAGCGCGCTCGCGGTAGATCGGGTCGATCACGCGCGTGCGGATTGGGATGCGTCCCGGCGGCATCTCGTCGATGATCGACAGGTCGAGGTCGGCGTAGAGGGTCAGCGCCAGCGTGCGCGGGATTGGCGTCGCCGTCATCACCAGCAGGTGCGGGTTCGTGCCCTTGCCGCGCAGGGCGCCGCGCTGTTCGACGCCGAAGCGGTGCTGCTCGTCGATGACTGCCAGCGCGAGATTCTTGAACTCGACGCCCTGCTGGATCAGCGCGTGCGTGCCGATCACGATGTCGATCGAACCATCCGCCAGACCGGCATACACGGCATCGCGCTCGGCGCTTGACAGCGATCCGGTCAGCAGCGCGACCTTCGGCTGACGCTCCCCGGGCATCTTTGCCAGCGGCGCGCCGACGCCGCGATAATGCTGCTCGGCGAGGATGCTGGTCGGCGCCATTAGCGCCGCCTGCTTGCCGTTGGCAACCGCCATCGCCAGCGCGGTCGCCGCGACCGCCGTCTTGCCCGAGCCGACGTCACCCTGAAGCAGGCGGTTCATCGGCAGCGGTTTGGCGATGTCGGCGCGGATATCCTCGATCGAGCGCCGCTGCGCGCCCGTCAGCGGGTAGGGGAAGACGGCTTCGGCGAATGAGTCGAGCCAGTCGTCGCCGACGGTCAGCACTTCGCTCGGCTGTGCCTGCCACGCCCGCCGGTTCGCCATGATCGTCAGCTGCATCATCAGCAGCTGGTCGAAGATGTAGCGCCGCCGCGCGTGTTCGAGGTGGTCGTGCGTTTCGGGGAAGTGCAGGTTCTTGAGCGCCCAGCCCAGATCCGCCAGTTCCGCCCGTTCAAGCACCATTTCCGGCATGTAGTCGGGGATGTAGCCCGACCAGTACTCGATCGCCGGCTTCATCGTCTGGCGCAGTTTGCGCCCGCTCATGCCTTCGGTCAGCGGGTAGACCGGGACGATCCCCGCCGACTGCAAGTCCTCGGCGTCGAGGTATTCAAAATCCTGGTTCGTCATCTGAATCCGGTTCTGTAACATCGACGTTTCGCCGCGCAGGGCGAGCTGCTGCCCGACGCGGATCTGGCGCTGAAGGTAGAACTGCCCGAAGAACGTCACGCCCATCGACGCCGTGCCGTCGTCAATGACCATAAAGAAGTCTTTGCGCGCATTGCGCCCGATGCGCATTTCCGTATGGCGTACCGTGCCGATCACGGTGACCAGCTGATTCGGTTCAAGGCGGCTGATCGGGCTGAGGCGTGTGTAATCGTCGTAGCGGCGCGGCAGATAGAAAAGCAGGTCGTTGATCGTATAGATGCCCATTTTGTTCAGCAGCGTCGCCAGCTTGGGACCGATCCCCTTCATCCGTTCGACTGGCGCGTTCAAGCCGCGCACGATGTCGGCGGCTTTATCGGGATCGATCGGCTGGCGCGGCTGGCGCGGCGGACGCGCAAGTCGCGGCTGAACCGGAATGTCGAGCTTGGCGGGCGTGCGCGCCCCGCCGCTGACTTCGGTTTCCATGTCGAGGCGGCTGAAGTCGTCATCCCGGGTCACGTTCTCAGCCGTCGAGCGCATCGGCTGGCGCTGCGGATGTTTGCCGCGCTCGCTGTTTCCACCCCGCCGCTGCTGCTGTCCCGCGTTGTCGGCGGCAGGTTTCGCTTCGCTCTGCCGCTGGCGGCGCTCCTCACGGTCGCGCGGTTTTTTCGACGGTCGCTCGCGCTCTTGGCGGGCGGGCTTGATGCGCTGCTCGCCCTGAGCTGCCG
>JAEVZT010000452.1 GCA_023392115.1 Chloroflexota bacterium | reverse complement strand
GACACCGGGATTGCCGGCGGCAGCGGCGACGACACGATCACCAACAGCGGCACTGTCAGCGGCAGCGATACGGCGATCGATGGCGGCAGCGGCGACGATACGATCACGAATACGGAAGCTGGCGTCGTCAACGGCGACGTGAACGGCAACAGCGGCGATGATACGATCGTCAACGAGGGCGAGATCAACGGCGATGTCAACGGCGGTCCCGGTGACGACAGCGTGACCGTCGCCGACGAGGGCTTGGTGACGGGTGATGTCAACGGCAACGGCGGTGACGACGAGATCGTCATCACCGGTACGATCGAAGGGGGCGTTGACGGCGGCGGCGGCGACGACGCGGTTGTCATCCTTGAGGGCGCAGTCGTCGGCGGCGAGATCGACGGTGGCGATGGCGACGACGTTCTGACGCTCGACTTCGAGGTGCGCTCGGTCAGTCAGGCGGAGCTTGACGCATGGCTGGCAGAACTCGCAGCGCAGGTTCCTGAAGGCGGGCACATTGCCTTCGGCGGAATCGAATACTCGTGGGTCAACTTTGAAGAACTGCGCAACATGGTGCGGTTCGCGCTGATCGCGCAGCAGACGTTCCAGATCAGCTACAGCGCGCCGCGCGCGCCGCGCACCGTACGCCTGAATGGGGCTGACGCTGGCGCGCCGTTTGCGATTTACTGCACGGACGCCGACGAGATTGAGGTCTGGGACATCGACGCGCTCGGTCGGGGCACGTTCGCCTTCCGCGCCGATCAAGCGATGGTCGAAGAGGCGATGGCGCTCGCGGCTGGTGCGGGGCGTCCGTCACTGGTGGCGTCCGGGCTTGGCGACGAGTTCTACGCGCTGCCGAACGGTTGGGCGCACTTCCGCGGACCGGAACTGAACAACCCGTTGAAGATGTACATTTTCGAAACCGACGAGCTGTGCGAGGGATGGTAAGCGTCGCGTGACCGGTGAGGGGGAAGGGCAGCCAACCCGCTGCCGGTCGCCTGACGACTGGCATAAGTGCTGCGCAGGGGTGTATGCTTCCCCTAGCAGCACTTTTCATAAGCTGTGGATTGCATCTGCCACGAGGGGGCGACACTGTGTACAAAGCACTTCTGCTGATCGGGCTGCTGCTTCTGTTGGCTGTTCCCGCCTACGCGCAGGATTCGGACTGGCGACCAAGCGGTTCGGAAGGTTTAGAGATCAACTGCGACACCGTACATTTGCTCGGGATGGCTGCGGGCGCTGACGACAGGGTGACGATTTCACAGATGAGTCCAATCTTCATGGCGCGCAGCAGCAGCGGCGAGTCGATGCAGGTCAACGCGTTCTTAAGCCGGGCGTTGTACACGCTGATGCTGCGCAACCCGCGCGGTACGTTCTCGCTCGTCAACGTCCTTGAGCCGCTGCTGGCAATTTGCGACGAGAATGGCGGCGAATCAACTGCCGACGCGGGACAGGCGAGCGATGAAGTCATGCTGTCCGCCAACGTACCGTTTATCGACCGCGGCATGAGCTGCATCTACGCGCTCGCCGTCACGCCGTCGGAGGCGACCGATATCCGCGTGTTTATCAACGGCGCGAGTACCGCGCTCACCCCGCTCGAATCGAGCGGCGGGCTCGCGGCGGAACCGGTCGAAGGCGCTGATCCGGTCGTGGAAACCGCGCGCGAGTGGCGGGCGGGGTCGTACTTCCTCGACTTGATGCGCGAAGGGCGAAGTACGCGGATCAACTGGGACGCGAACAGCCCCGGCATCTACACCCTGCTCGTCGTGTGTGAGTAAGAATAGAGAGAATTGAAACCCGACTTTGCGACGATGTGCCGCACTGCAACTTTCAGTCCCCTGTGCCCGTATTGATGAACAAATAGGTGAGGGGACTACACTATGAGCGCTAACGAGATTTCGGGCGACTTCAGTACGCGTAGGGGACTCGGCTTGTCAAAGCAGTTTCTGAGTTTGCGAGCCTTTCTACTGCATCTAGGTTTGTTTTTTGCCGGTCTGCTAATTGGGATTGCGCGCTACAGCTATTCAGTGCCTGCGGAACTCACCGCGTTAATGACTGTATGGAGTCTCGTTTTGCTGGCGCATGGGATCGGCATGTACAGGACGCGACGCGAGTCGGGGGTTATCGGATATAGCCGCCGTGATGGGATTCTGATGACCGGAATGGCGTTTGTAAGCGTCAACGCAATCATGTGGGTGATGTGGACGCTATCCACTGATGCGCAAGCTTCGGCACCTTGGCATGTCGGCGTGTGGTTCGTATTCGTTGCCCTCGCAGCGATAGGGCTAATTGTTGGTAAACGGGCGCTTTATCGTCATTGGCGCGAGTCGTTTCTACGTGAATACGCGGATCAATTAGAAGCCGCGAAGCCGAAGCGAGAGTACGCGCATGACTCGATTCTCCGATTGGCTGAAGACGGCGAGTTTGCGGATGATCTCGAAGACGCTGACGATTCGAGCCGCAGCATCCGCTCATCGGCTAAAAGGTAAGCGGCTGGGCGAGCAGCGCAGTTAAGCCGCCGAGTTCCATTTAAGTCCAATCCGCCGATTGGCGGGCTACACATTCCACGCAAAGCGACTATAATTCCTCAATGCCGCGCGGCTGGTTAAAGCCGCACGACCAGCACACCCCGTAGACAATCAAATCAACGATACTGCTTACTACGTGCTTTCGATATCAGGATTTTGAAGGAGCGCCTCTTCTCCATGTCAACCTCATCTGTCATGGTGCCGACGGATTCGTTTTATTACCAGAAGCGTTGGATCGGCTTGATCTTTATTGGTATCTCGGTGATCGTCATTAGTATTGACAACACGATCCTCAACGTGGCGCTGCCTTCCATTGCGCGTGAGCTTAACGCGAGCACAACCGATCTCCAGTGGATCGTCGACGGCTACATCCTTGTCTTCGCCGCGCTGCTGCTGACGATGGGCACGCTCAGCGACCGCATCGGGCGCAAGAAATCGCTGCAACTCGGACTGCTGCTGTTCGGCGTCGCCTCGATCGCCGCCGCCCTGTCGCTCAC
>JAEVZT010000161.1 GCA_023392115.1 Chloroflexota bacterium | reverse complement strand
GATTTACTTCTACAAGATCGACAAGCTGGAAGGCTACGCTTACCAGCGCGTTTACAACGACGACCGGACGATCGCCGGGCTGATGATGGCGCGCAATCACGACACAGTGCTCGTGCCGGAAGGCTATCACCCGGTCGTCAGCGCGCCGGGCTACACGACCTATTACCTCAACTTTCTGGCGGGGTCGGCGCAGTCGCTCGCCAACAGCGATGATCCGGCGTATGCGTGGGTCAAGTCGAACTGGGAAACGGAAGGCATGGATTCGCGGCTGCCGATCGTCACTCATGCGATGGAAGGTTGAGGGCGCGGGTATTACAGAACGTTTTTGGACTTGCAACGCCGATGGCTGTAACCTAGACTCAACCGGTTTGAACGTCGAAGCGTCGTTTGAGGCGCGCGGGAAGTAACGTGTATGCCGAAAGTCATGGTGGTTTTGCCCACCTATAATGAAGCTGAAAACATCACGCCGATGATCGACGCGCTGCTGGCGCTGCCGATCGATCTGCGCGTGCTGGTGGTTGACGACAACTCGCCCGACGGGACGGGGAAGATCGCCGATGACCTCGCCCAAACGCATCCGGCGCGCGTCTACGTGCTGCATCGCACCGACAAAGCGGGTTTGGGTCCGGCGTACATCGCCGGTTTCAAAGAGGCGATCCGCCTTGGAGCGGATTACAACATCCAGATGGACGCCGACTTCTCGCACCAGCCGAAGTACATTGCCGAACTGATCGCCAAGCTGGAGAGCGGTTATGATCTGGTGATCGCTTCGCGCTTCACGCGCGGCGGCGGCGTCGATGAGACGTGGAGCTTCTACCGCAAGCTCTTGAGCTGGTTCGCCAACCGCGTCTACGTGCGCTTCCTGCTCGGCATCCCCGTTTCCGACGCGACGGCGGGCTACCGCATCTGGCGGCGCAGCACGCTAATCGGGCTTGACCTCGATCGGGTGCGCTCGAACGGCTACGTTTTTCAGGTTGAAATGGCATATGTCGCCTGCCGTCTCGGCTTCCGCGTGACGGAAATTCCGATCTACTTCCCGGATCGCCAGCGCGGGCAGTCGAAGATGGATGTACGCATCCAGCTTGAAGCCGCGCTGCGCGTGTGGCAGGTCATGGCTCGTCATCGGGGGTTGAACCCGCAGAAACGCCGCACCGAAGTGTATTTATCCTGAGAGGCGTATGCAGTCTCGCACTGAGCAGGCGCGAATCAGCCAGCTGATCAGCGTCTATTCCCCTGACGATCCGCCGCGCGCGCCGCTCGACTTTGGCGATTATCTGTCGCTTGCGTGGCGGCTGGATCACAGCGTCGGGCAGCCGAACCGCGAGAAGTATTATCGCCAGTGCATGCGCGCGCTGTGTGACGGCTTGGGATTGGCAGGGCACAGCCTGTGCCGCCTCGTCGAGTCGAGCGAGCCGGGGCAAATTTACCGCCAGCTGCCGAATCTACCGTACCGCAGCGCCGAGCGGCTCGTCGACGCGCAGGATCGCAAGGCGGCGATCGCCCAACTGCTCGCCCTGCGCGATGACACCCTGCGCATCGGCACGTATCAAGAGTCGTGGGGCATGGGGTTTCCCGGCAGCGGCATCCTTGAAACCGAACTGCGCGAGCGCGTGTTCGCCGTCCTGTTCACAGCGTTGCAGGGACAGTACAGCAACTTTGGGCGGCTGCTGCTGGTCGTCGATATTGTCCTGTGCGACCTGCTGCTCGGCTTCGAACACCCGCCGGAAGTCGCGTTGAGCGCGCTCGTCGCCGACCGCGGCTACCCCGATCCGGCAGATCCACGCGTGCGCCAGTCCTTCGCGGCGGCGAGTACCTAGTAACCTCTAGAAATTACTGACTACCCGTTCGACGCCGGGGATTGTTGACAACCGCGCGGCGAGATCATCGTGCGTCACGCCTTCGGGTAAGGTTCCCGACAGAATGACCGTCCCGTAGCGCGTGTTCGCCAGCACACCCATCGGCAGCACCCGCCCAACCTCGATACGCAGCGTTTCCTCGTCATAGAGCGCGTTTCCGTTGACGTAACGCACGCCGTCGATGCGCGCGATCGCGTCGAGCAGGTAGCGCGCGTTCGGACGTGACTTGACGTGTCCGCCGACGTGAACGACGCCGTTGTTCACCAGCACGCGGATCTGGTGGCGGTCGGCGGCAAGCGGGGGATAACGCGTGATCACGTTATTCACTTCATCGTGAATATCAATATCTGGAACGGCGCTCGTCGTCTGTGGTTCGGTATGTGATTCCATCGTTCACTCTTCCAAAGGCTGTGGGGGATGTCGCTCTATTGTCCACATCCCGTTTGACGTTGCCAAGTCGTATTGGACACGAGTATAACGCTAAAACGCGGGTTGATGCGGCGCGGGAATCAAAAGGGCGGGGAATGACTCCCCGCCCGACACCCCTCTCCCACGCACGCGGGGAGAGGTTTCGTTTACCCCGTCACCGGGATGCTGTTGACGTCGGCGCCCTGCGGCAGGATGAAGTACTGCGCGCTCACCCAGCCGACCACGCCGTTGTAATTGACCTGCCACCACTGGTTGGCGGCGTTCCGCCCGACAACCTGTGCCGTTTGACCGGCGGGCACGCGCCCGATGCGCCCGTTCTGCGTCCCCGGACCGCTGCGAATATTCACAGTGTACGGCGTCGCCGTGCCAACGATTCCCGTCGCGCCCGGCGCTTGCGTCGGGGGCTGCCCCTGCCCGGGCGTCACAACCGGGATGTTGAAGCCGTTGGCGATGCTGATGAAGCTCGCCGACACCCATCCCGGCGTGTTATTGACGGTGATCTGATACCACTGGCTGTCGGCGGTGCGCCCGGTGATCGGGTACTGCTCGAAGCGGTTGATGCGCGTGATGATCTGCCCGTTGACCGGATCAGGCAGGGCGCGCACGTTCAGGCGGAAGGCGGTAACCGTCGCCGTCGCGCCGGTCTGCGCGGGCGGCTGAGTTGGTACAGCGCCGCCGCTGCTGCCCGTCTGCCACAGGCTGAAGTCGAGCGATGCGTTGCCCGACAGTTCGACGAACTCGACCTGAATCGTGTTTGCGCCCGCCGGCAGCGGGAGCTGCGCCGTGTAGCTCAAGCCGGTCGCGGGACCCCACTGGTTGATCACCAGCACGCCGTTGACGAACACGCGAACGCCGTCATCGGCGCGCGCGCCAACCGTGTAATTGCCGCCGGGTAGATTCTGAACGCTTGTGTATCGTGCCGAAAAGTTATCCGCCGGAATTGACGGCAGGGGTGCGCCCGTGCCCCAGTTATGTGACGGGCTGGCTTCGGTGATAATCGCTGCCGGATCGCCGAGCAGCGAGGCGTTGGCAAAATACTGTGATGTCCACGGCGCTGTCGCTACCGACGCCGGGAAATCGCCTGTGCCGCTCGAGCCTGTACCCGGCGAGCCGATCGGGAAGCCGGGACCCTGCGGGTTGTTCGCCAGATTGGCGAACGAGACATAAGCATAGGCGTTGTCGGTGACTTCGCGGTAGTCGACCTGAATGTGATACGTGCCTGTCGACGGGACATTCACATCGGCGGTTACGAGCTGACCGACCGGTCCGCTGCCAAAGGTGTCGATCAATGGCGTCAGCCCGAAGTTGAAGATGATGCGGATGTTGTCGTCTGCCAGCGCGTAGAAGCGGTACGTCCCCGCGGTCAGCTGCACATCGGTTGCCCAACGGACGGAGAAATTATCAGCGCCGACTCCATCCACAGGCGCATTGACGCCCCAGTTGAAGGCGATGTTCGCGTCATTGCGCGTGACTACCGGATCGCCCGAGAGCGACCCGTTGTTGAAGTAATAGCCGATCCACGTCGGGTTCTGTGCCAGCGCGGGCTGCGCGACGACGACCGACATGAGGAACAGCACGAGTAGAACGATGACTGCTCTTCGCCACATGCGTTGACCTCCTCAAGGCTGCGTATCCGATTTTAATCCCGTTAATTATAACAGGTTTTATGACTTTACGGGAGACTCGTAGGACAATCGTCCAATATGAGTCGCGCGCCCGTCGATCAACCTACGCCTGAAGTACAGCCGCGCTCAGGGCAAGTTGGCGCGCCACATCGTCGCGCCCCACAGGATCGCCCCGACTTCGAGGGCGCCTTCGCCGTCGCCCGTGTTGGCGACCGGCGTGATCGCGTCAGCCTGCCAGATCGCCGCCGCGTTGAAACTCGGATAGCCGATGAAGCCGATCGACTCGCCCATCGGCGACAGGGTGACGCGCGACGGCGCGCCGGTATAGGCGATCGTCGTGTCGAGCGCTTCCCAGAACATGCCCATGTCCGGCGTCACGTCGAAGCGCAGGCGCAGCGATGTATCCGGGTTGGCGCGGCTGATCAAGTGCGGCACGTCAGGGAACGGCACGCCGACGCCGGTCTGCGCGTCGAGCAGCGTCCAGCGCCCCGAAGCGTAAAACAAGCCGAGGTAGCTGTTGGCTTCGCCGTAGACCCAGAAGAAGTCGAGTACGTAATCCTCACTCACCGGCGCGATGCGCGGCGCGGCGCGCAAAGCCCCGTCTTCGCCGTAGATCAGGTAGGCTTGCTCGCCTGCGCTGTCGGTCGAGGCGTTGACCGCGAAGCCGTCCGCGCCCCAGCGAATTTCCGGCGACGTGCCCTGCGTCACCGTCACCGGGATCGCGTCGACGATGACCGTCTGGCTGGCGCTCGCCGGATCGTAGATCACGAGGCGCGGCACTTCTGCGCCGAACGGGAACTCCGTCCATGCCAGTCGACCGCCATCCGGCGACCACGCGGGCGCGGAACGGACGACGGCGTTGTCGGGCGTGCCTTCAACGAACAGCGAGGCGTTGTCGGGCTGTCCGGCGATCGTTTCGGTCGTCCCGGTCGTCAGGTTGAGGATGGCGATGTCGGCGGGCAGGTCGATGTCGGCGATCTCGCCTTCCGCCTGCACGCGGTCGAGGGCTTCGATGCCGACCGCCGCCGCCTGCTTGTAAGCGATCATTTCGCCGGAGGGTGACAGCGCCGGGCTGGAAATCGTGCCGCTGTCGGTGAGCAGTTCGGCGGTCAGGCTGTCAGTTACCCGGTACAGGTCGCCGCCGACCCACAGGATGAGCGAGCCGGTTTGCTGGGCGCTCACCAGTCCGCCGGCGGTCAGCGCGCCTATCAAGAGCATCAGTAGAAAGAGGAATTTAAAGCGCATGATGAATTATCCAGTTTGGTGAACCCGTCCTGCACAGACTATAACGCAAACTTGAACCGCACTTGCAGGCTGTGTGTAGATTGTGTAGAAAATTGCCACTGGTGCTTGCATGCCGTTTCCTTGCAGAGAATACTTTCTCATGTTAATTTTCATGTGGAGAGTGTTTAAAGGAATCGGCGTCAGAGCGCCATTCCACTTCTTATTTTTGTCTCAGGAGGTATATGCAGATGAATAAGTTGAGCCGTTCTGCGTTGTTCCTGCTGGTCGTCCTCGTGTTTGGACTGGTCGGCGGTGTGATGGCGCAAGATGAAGGCGGCAAAGTCCTCGTGACCGGTCGCCAGATGGGTCCAAGCGACATCCCGACTCTTGATCCGAGCCTTGCGGAAGACGTTCCGTCGGTTCAGGTGATCGTCGAACTGTTCCCCGAACTGCTGCGTCTGAATGAGGAATCGGTCGAACTCGCTCCCGGCATGGCTGATTACGAAGTGTCCGAAGACGGGCTGGTCTACACCTTCACGATCATGTCGGAAGTGCCGTGGGTTCGTTACAACGCGGACAGCGGCGAAGTTGAGCAGGTGATGGACGACGAGGGCAACCCGCGCTACGTCACCGCCGCCGACTTCGCTTACGGCATGCAGCGTTCGCTCGACCCGACGACGGCAGCCCCCTATCAGTTGGTGTTCGCGCCGTGGGTTGCCGGTGGCGCTGAATTCGCGGCTGCTGCTGAAGCGACCGACGAAGAACGTCAGGCGCTGGTCGAAGGTCTCGGTATCAACGTCGTCGACGAGCAGACCCTCGAAGTGACCGTACCGCAGGCATCGGCTGTAACCCCGCTGATCTACAGCCTGTGGTTCTCGACCGCGCAGCCGCAGTGGCTGATCGAGGAACAGGGCGATTTCTGGATCAACCCCGAGACGATCAATTCCTACGGTCCTTTCGCGCTCAAGGAATGGGTGCGTGGTGACGGCGGCAGCTTGACGCTCGTCAAGAACCCGTTCTGGCCCGGAACCGACAGCATTCCGCAGCCCACGCTCGACGAGGTTCAGTTCCGCTTCCTCGACGAGGAAACTCAGTTGACCGAGTTTGAGGCTGGCAGCCTGCATGTTGCTGAAGCGCCGGTCGCCGCGATCGATCGCATCCTGTCCGATCCGAACCTGAGCAGCGGCTACACCGTGTCGTCCGGTACCTGCACCTACTGGTACGGCTTCAATGTCGAGCTGCCGCCGTTTGACGATGCGCGCGCGCGCCGCGCCTTCTCGATGGCGATCGACCGCGAAGCCATTACCGAGAACGTGCTCGGCGCGGGCGAGATTCCGGCAGCCTTCTTCGCGCTGCCAAGCCTTGTCGCCGCCCCGACGATCGAGCAGTACCCTGACTTGGGCATCCGTTCCGACGCCGAAGCTGCGCAGGCGCTGTGGCAGGAATACCTCGATGAAACCGGTCAGACGGCTGACCAGTTCCAGCCGACCCTGTTCTACAATGAAAGCTCGCTGCACGCCTCGATCGCGCAGGCTGTCCAGCAGATGTGGAACGAGACGCTGGGCGTCAACGTTCAAATTGCGGTCGCCGACTTCGCCACCTACCTTGAGACGCGCGGTGAGTACGAAGTTTTCCGTGCCGGCTGGTGCTTCGACTATCCGGACGCGCACAACTTCTACTATGACCCGCCGTTCCATGGCGATCTGGTGGCAGAGAACGACACCCACTGGCAGAACGACGAGTTTGACGCGCTGATCGACGAGGCGTTCGTGCTCGAGGATACGGAAGCTCGCCGCGACCTGTACGCGCAGGCTGACAACATCCTCGTCAACATTGACGCCGCAATGGCACCGATTTACTTCTACGTCACCGACGACCTGACGGCGTCGAACGTCACTCGTACCCATTCGCAGATCACCCGCGAATACTACGAGAAATGGGACTTGAACGAGTAAGTCTCGTGTAGGATGATAAGAAGGTCGGTAAGGGCATGGCAGAAACGCCATGCCCTTACCGTATCAGCAGGGCGCTAGAAGAAGGAAAGAAAGATGGCAAGATTTGTCGCCCAGCGCTTACTGTGGATGCTCCTCGTGCTGTTCGTCGTTTCGCTTATCACTTTTGTGCTGATGCGAACCGTGCCGGGGGGACCATTCAATTCTGAACGCGGCGTGCCGGAGGCTGTTCGCCGCAGCCTCGAACGGAAGTACAACCTCGACGCCACGCTGCCTGAGCAGTACGTGAAGTGGATTTCCGATATTACCGTCCCGCGAATCACCGGCGCGGATTTCCGTCCGTCGACGGTCGATGATTATTTGATCAATATTCCGTTGGACTTCCTCGGTGAACGATCGACTTTGCGCTGGATGAATTTCGGTCCATCGCTGCGTGTGCGCAGCCGTACCGTGAACAATATTTTTCAGGAAAACCTGCCGGTTTCGTTCCAGCTCGGTGGAGCGGCGCTGCTGGTCGCTATGTCGATCGGCATTCCTGCCGGTATCATCTCCGCGCTCAAACGCAATACCGTCTACGATTACGCGGGCATGGGCGTCGCCATCGTCGGCGTTTCCATTCCGGTGATCGTCATGGGTCCGGCGCTGCAGTACGTGCTTGGAGTCCAGTGGAAACTGCTGCCGGTTTCAGGGTGGGGAAGGATCGAACATCTGATCATGCCCGCCTTCGCGCTCGGGTTCGCGCAGTCGGCGCTGCTCGCCCGGCTGACGCGCGCCAGCCTGCTGCAAGTCATGAACGAGGACTACATTCGCACCGCGCGCGCCAAAGGCTTAAGCGAGCGAATGGTCGTCTTGTTCCACGCGCTCAAGAACTCACTCATCCCGGTTGTGACGGTGCTGGGTCCGTTATTCGCCGCGCTGCTTACGGGAACGTTCGTCACCGAGACGATCTTCGCCGTGCCCGGCATGGGGCGTTTCTTCGTGACGAGCGTGACTAACCGCGACTATCCCGTGATCATGGGGACGATCCTGCTCTACGCAGCCTTCCTCGTGCTCGCGAATATGATTGTTGACATTGTGTACGCGTGGCTTGACCCGCGCATTCGGTATTAAGGAGTTGTCCTATGGCAGTTGCTGAAAAAGGACAGAATGCGGGGGTTGGCGTCGTCGCGCTGAAAACACGTCCGAAGGGTGAAAGCCTGTGGCGCGACGCGTGGCGGCGGCTGCGCCGCAACCGGATGGCGGTGCTCGGCTTGATCATCGTCATCCTGAACATCCTGATGGCGATCTTCGCGCCGGTGCTCGCGCCGAAGGATTTCCGCACGCAGGTGCTGGCGGACAATAACGCCGCGCCGCGCTGGGTGACCGACATCTTCCCGAACATGATCCCGCGCGACGAAGGCGGCTATGTCAAGATCAGCGACGGTTATCTGCTCGGCGCTGACAACCTCGGACGCGACTTGTTCAGCCGCATCATCTACGGCTCGCGCGTGTCGCTGGCGGTCGCGTTCATCGGTCCGTTCACGGCGCTGCTGTTCGGCATTTCGTTCGGCTTGATCGCGGGTTACGCCGGCGGCAGGATCGATAACCTGATGATGCGCTTCGTCGACATCATGTATGCC
>JAEVZT010000142.1 GCA_023392115.1 Chloroflexota bacterium | reverse complement strand
GTCATGAGCTTCATGAACGGCGGGTAGGGCGGGCTGGGGAAGTGCCAGTCGGGATTGGCGTGAAGTTCTTCGTAACGCTCGTTGGTGCTGTCAAGCGGGTCGAAGAACGCCACCGGATCGGCAATGTGGATCATTACGGGCAAGCCAAGCTCGCCGGGAACTGCCCACAGCGGATCGAGGCGCGGATCGTCAATCGCAACCAGCGCGCCATGCTGATCGCGCACGTGCAGCCCGAAAGGCTTCCAGATTTTCAGCCCGTCCGCGCCGCGCGCTGCCTGCTGGCGAAAACGCGTTGCCGCCCATTCGCCAAAACGATCGCCGTATTCTTCCCACTTCGACCAATCCACGCCGCCGAACATGAAGAAGCGTTCGGGCGCGCGCGCCTTGATGTCGTTGAGGTGGCGGTGCAGGATGTCCTCGCCCCAGCCGCCGTCGAGATCGACGTAAGCGCGCACGTTGGCGGCGTCCATCACGTCGAGCAGTTCGCTGATCGGGCGTCGATCCCAGCCGCCGCCAAACGGCTCGGCGAGGTGGTTGTGCGCGTCGATCACCGGGAAGCGCGGCGCGAGCACTTCCGTTGATTTCACAACGAGTTTGGATACGGGTTGAAACTGGCTCAGGGGAAGGTCGTTCACGCTGCGCGTCTCCGGCTCATCGATTATGTTCGCTCTGCGCTGTAGGCTTCAAACCAGTTTTCGCCGTAGGGCTGCGGGGCGTACACGTCCGTCCAGCGCCGCGCCGAACGCTCGACGATCTCGCGCAGATGATCGACGCGTCGCGCGCCTTCATCTGCCAGAAATGCAAGGCGGGCTTCGGGCGTCATCGTAATCGCCTCGCGCCAGATCGCGCGTCCGCCGACGAAGCCGCTCGCGCCGCTTTCGCACGCCACAGCGACCTGCCGCGCGTATGCGTCGAATTCCACGCCCGCGCTCAACAGCGTCCACGGAACGGCAGATGCTTCAGTCAGCGCCTCACACGCCGTCCGCCACGCCGATTCGTCCTTTTCGTAGGCAATATTGAGAGGGAATTCCATCTTCAGCACGTCAACGCCGAGGCGGCTCAGGCGTCGCGCCGTCTCAATCACGATACGCGACCGGTCGGCGGCGAACTCGGCGCTTTCCGATTTGATGTTCTCGTCAATGCTGTAACTCAGCGGTTCGACGAACAACGGAATGTCGTTGGCGCGGCACTCAGCGGCGATCCGCGTTACCGTCGCCTCGACATCGTCCGTCACCTGTCCGGCATCGGGATGATAATAGACGAGCAGCTTGACCGCGCTTGCGCCCATCCGCCGAATCGTGCTGACATCCCAGCCGGGGTGAAAATCGACGCGGCGTTCTTGAGGCGTTCCGGCGTAGCCGGTTTTCTCGACCGCCATCAGCAGACCGCAATCTCCCGGTAAGCTGAGTGCCGCTTCAAGCCCGTAGATCGGGTCGAGCAGCACCGCCGTCACGCGAGGCGCGAGCGCCGTCACGACTTCAGCCTTGATGCGCGATGCCGTCGCAAAGTCGGCGTCCGCAGGAAGCATCTTGCGATAGTTGCCGCGCTGATCGAAGGCGAGGATGCTGAACGTGCCTCCCTCGCCGCTGGTTGACTTCAATCCACGCCACTTGCCGGGGGTCAAAACCTGCTGGCTCATGTCTGCTGCTCCTGTTCTGCGATCCATTCACGTACCATCCGTTCGGTCGGGGCTGCCGTCGCGCCGCCGACATGTAAAGTCGCCTGAGCGCCACACGCACAGGCGAAGCGCAGCGCCGAGTTTACCGCTTCGCCGCGAATCCGCCGCGTGTAGATCGCGCCCGCGTTGAAGGCGTCGCCCGCGCCGGTGGTATCGACCGGATCAACCGGAAACGCGGACGCGTGAAAAGCCGCTTCCGGGGTATAAGCGGATGCGCCCCGCCCGCCGCGCTTGATCCAGAGCGTGCCGCCGACATGTGATTTGAGCGTTTCCGAATCTGGCGCGAGGGCTGCACACTCGTCCTCGTTCGGAAAGAAGTCGTCGGTTTCCGCCAGCGCCGGCGCAAGGTGCGGATTCTCCATCCACGTTTCCGACGGATCCCAGCCCACATCGAGCGAGGTGGTCACGCCCGAGCGCCGCGCCAGCGCGAAGATGCGTGCCAGATGCGGCTGCAAGCCGGACTGTAGGAAGAACGAGCCAACGTGCAGGTGTGTGTAATGCGCCAGCAGGTCTGCCGTGATCGCCGCGCCGTCAAAGACAAGCATCGCGCCGGGATAGGTGAGCAGGGCGCGGTCGTGCTCGTAGGGCAGGCTGATCGTTACGCCGGTCGGCACGTCAACCGTTTGCACCGACTCGTAACCCACGCCAAATGACTCAAGCTGACGCTGCACGAACTGCCCGATGTCGTCATTGCCGACCAAGCCGACGAAATCGACAGCGTAGTCCGGGTCATCTTTGCCGAGCATCGCCAGCCGCGCTGCCGTGATCGCCGACGAACTGCCGAGCACCATCGCAAAGTCCGTGCCGAGCAGCTCGCGCCCCAACACCGGCAGCGACGGCAGCCCCGACAGGATCAGATCGGCGTTCAGTTCACCGGCAACCAGTATCCGCGCCATCGCTGTTAATTCATCCACTCCGGCAGGTATGCCGCCTGTACCGCCGCCATCTCGTCGAACATCGCGCGAATCTCTGCGGGCGAATTGACCGCCGCCGTCAGCGGGTCGAGCATCAGCGCGTAGAAGGCAGCCTCTCGATTCTGCTCCAGCGCCGCCGTCGCCACCAAATCATGCACCGCCATGTGCATCTGATCGAGCGCCGCAAGCTGGGTCGGCAGCGCGCCGTAGTACGTCGGCTGGACGCCGTCCCGATTGACAAGACAAGCCACTTCGACGACGCCGCCTTCGGGCAGGTTGGTGACGAGTCCGGTATTCTCCACATTGCCGTAAACGACTGCCGGCGTGTCGGTTTCGACGGCTTCGATGATATAGGAAGCGTACTCGACGCCGCGGTCAAGATCGAGTTCATCCTCGCCGCTGACCATCCGGCGGATTTCTTCGGCGGCTTCCTCACGCCAGCGGGGCCAATTGTTAGCATAAAAGCCGGTTTCACCCAAATAGCCTTCGCGCGCGTACTTTTCGACAAGGTCGGGGCGCTTGCGGAAGTACGGCGTATATTCCGACGAGTGTCCGCTGCCTTCGGTCGGGAACGCGCCCAAGTGCAGCATCGTCTCGAAGCGGATCGGGTCTTGTTCGTAAATCGCCGGGTCTTTCGCCAGTTCGCGCAGGCGCGGGTACATATCCTCGCCGTTGTGCGTCAGTTCGACCAGCCACGCCAGATGGTTGATGCCGGCGGCGCGGTACTTGAGTTCTTCCACCGGAATGTTCAGGTAGCCCGCCAGCGTTTCCGCTGTGTGCGGAATTGAGTGGCACAGCCCGACGATCGGCAGCTTCGACGCCCGCAAGCCCGTCAGAACGGTCAACGACATCGGGTTTGTGAAATTCATGACCAGCGCGTTCGGCGCGAGTCGCTCCGTGTCGCGCAGGATGTCGAGCCATGCCGGGAGGGTGCGCAGCGCTTTGAAGATGCCGCCGGGACCAATCGTGTCGCCGATGCACTGGTTGACGCCATACTTCATCGGGATATCGAAATCGTGGCGAACGTTCTCCATGCCCGCGACTTCGATCGTGTTGATCAGGTAGTCGGATCCAGTCATCACGTTTGTGCGGTCGGTTGACGCCTCGACGTTCCAGTTTCGCCCGGTCGCCGCGATCAGCTTCTCCGCGAT
>JAEVZT010000130.1 GCA_023392115.1 Chloroflexota bacterium | reverse complement strand
TTGGCGACGACCACCGGCTCTGCGTCCTTGCCCGGCGCGCCCGGTATCGGCAGCGGCAGCTTGTAAATCGACGGCGGACCAGCTGGTCGCATTTTCGCCGTCTGCTGCTGCTTCGCTAGCTTTGCCTGCTGCTGCCGACGCGCGTTAATGATCTCTTCGCGGCGCATGGCGACGAGTTTACCGTTCTGGAAAGTGGCGCTGTCGCCGGTAATTCGCTCGATGATCGACTCGATCAAGCCGAGTGCCCCTGTCATGACGAGGTTGACGCCGATGATCACGGCGAACGTCCCTGCCAGCAGACTAAGCCCGCGCGCGACAGGTCCCGACAGCGCCAGTAAAATGACCTCGTCGCCGATGCCCACGACGTAGAACAGGGTGATGACGACGCCGATGCCAATTGCAATCGGTCGCCAGCCTTCCAACGCGCCTTTCGCGGGCATCATCGTATTGGCGATCGTGAAGATCAGGTAGACCCACAGCCAGAAGTCGGGCGTAGCGGTGAGCGTGTTGATGGCGGCGGGCAGGTTGTCAAGTGTGCCCGTCGCCATCAGGCTTACGAAGCCTTCTACGTGGAGGACGCTCGTCGCGATTGCCCAGATGATCAAGATGCCGCCGATCAGCGGCGAAATGCTGATCAGCACGACCTTGATGCGCGGGGTGTTGCGCGCGATCTGGACGAAGTTGAGCTTGAGTTCGGCGATCGCCTGTGCTTCGGGCCACGTGATCGCGCGATCAGCCCGCACGTTCAACAGCCCGGCGATCAACCAGTAGATCACCTCGTGGATGACGACGCCGGGCAGGAAGAACGTGTAATAGAGAATGGTCGTGGTGTGCAGGTTTTTCGTCAGCAGCCACCCGACCTTGAAGATATGCTGGTGCAGCCAACCTTCCAAGCGCCGCATCGGGATTAGCAAGCCGACCGCGAGCAGCCACGGGAAGAGTAACTCCAGAATATCCAGTGCTAGACGCCTTTCGCCTGTGCTGCCGCTTCGACAAGCCGCGTGAAGTCGTCGACCTTGAGCGACGCGCCGCCGACCAGCGCTCCGTCGATATCGGGCTGGCTCATATATTCCGCCATGTTATCCGGCTTGACGCTGCCGCCGTACTGAATGCGGATCGTGTCGGCAACTTCACGCCCATACAACTCGGCGAGCGTGGCGCGGATCGTGCCGCCGATGATACTGTTCGCGAGATCGCCGCTGGCGTTCTTGCCCGTGCCAATTGCCCAGATCGGCTCATAGGCGATGACGACATTCGCCATGTCGGAAGCCGTGACGCCTTCAAGCGCGGCGCGCACCTGCCCGCCGACAAACGCCTGCGTTTCACCGGCTTCGTTCTGCTCAAGGCTTTCGCCGACGGCGAGGATCGGCTTCAAACCGTGCGCCAGCGCCGCCTTGACCTTCTTATTGATCTCGGCGTCAGTTTCGTGGAGATAGGCGCGGGCTTCCGAGTGCCCGATGATGACGTACTCGACCAGCCCTTGAAGCATGGTCGGGGCGATCTGCGACGTGAACGCGCCCTGCTTCTCCCAGTGCAGATTCTGCGCGCCGACCTTGATCGATGTGCCGCGCAGAGCGTCGGCGACCGGGACGAGCGCGACGAATGTCGGGCAGACGACGCGCTCGACGCCGGAGAACGGTGCGAGGCGCGGCGCGAGTTCTTTCACAAAATCGACCGATTCCTGCACGGTCTTGAACATCTTCCAGTTACCGGCAATGATGGGTTGACGCATGACGACTCCTTTGTCGAGGGGTAAGCCCCCCTCGGAAATGACAGACTAAAAACAAACTAGTGCAAACCTCACCCCGCACAACCTACGGTCGTGCTGCACCTCTCCGTATGGAGAGGGGCGGTTGAGCGAAGCGAAACGGGGTGAGGTTGCACCAATGGCACGTGAACTTCACGGCGCGGGCAAAACCTAATTACTTATCCTTCAGCGCGGCGACGCCGGGGAGCGTCTTGCCTTCGAGCATTTCGAGGCTCGCGCCGCCGCCGGTCGAAATATGCGTGATCTGGTCTGCCAGCCCGGCTTCCTCGATCGCCGCGACCGAGTCGCCGCCGCCGATGATCGTGACTGCGCCGGCCGCCGTGCGTTCGGCGAGCAGGCGGGCGACCGCGCGCGTACCTTCGGCGAACGGCTGCTTCTCGAACACGCCCATAGGACCGTTCCAGACGATCGTGTTGGCGTCGCTCAGGTGTCCCTTGAACAGTTCAACGCTCTTCGGTCCGATGTCGTAGATGCCCCAGCCCGAGGGCACGCCCTGCGACACATCGATGGTCTTCGTCTGCGCGTCGTCGGCGAACTTGTCGCCGATCACGGCGTCGACCGGCAGCACCAGCTTATCGCCGCCGCTTTCGATCAGCTTACGCGCCGTCTCGAGTGCGTCATCTTCGACAAGCGAAGTACCGATCTCATAGCCCTTCGCCTTGAAGAACGTGTTCGCCATGCCGCCGCCGATCAGCAGGCGGTCAACCTTGTTGAGCAGCGTTTCGATGACGAGGATCTTGTCCGACACCTTCGCTCCGCCGAGGATGGCGACGAACGGGCGTTTCGGGTTCTCGATCGCGCTCGCCAGATAGTTGATCTCTTTTTCCATGAGGAAGCCCGCTACCGATGGCAGGTGTTCGGTCACGCCGACGGTGGACGAGTGGGCGCGGTGCGCCGAGCCGAAGGCGTCCATGACGAACACGTCGCCGAGTTTCGCCATTTGCGCCGACAGATCGGCGTTGTTCTTTTCCTCGCCGGGGTAAAAGCGGGTGTTTTCGAGCAGCAGCACCGCGCCGTCGGGGGCATTGGCGACTGCCGACTCGGCGGTTTCGCCAACCGCTTCGGCGACGAACTGCACGTCACGCCCGATGTGCGCCGACAGCGCCGGGGCGACCGGGGCGAGCGAGTATTTCGGGTCGGGTCCGCCCTTTGGACGCCCGAGATGCGACATCAAGATCACGGCTTTCGGCTGCTGTTCGAGGATGTGCTTGATCGTCGGCACGGCGGCGCGGATGCGCGTGTCGTCGGTGATGGTTCCACCTTCCAGCGGAACGTTGAAATCAACGCGCATGAGGACGCGTTTGCCCTTCAGATCGATGTCTCTAACCGTCATTTTGTCCTTAGGTTTGTCTCCGTCTACACAAAAAAGGCGAGGGGAAACGCCCTCGCCTCTGAAAACTCACAACGTCGAACCGGGGCGTTCCCGCTTACAGCCGGTCACCCATGTACTTGACGAGATCGGCGACGCGGCACGAATAACCCCATTCGTTGTCGTACCACGTGACAACCTTCGCCAGCGTGCCGTCCATGACCTGCGACGACATGGCGTCGATGATGCTTGAACGCGGATCGCCCTTGTAGTCGATCGATACCAGCGGTTCGTGCGAGACGCCGAGGACACCCTTCATGCGCCCGTTCGATGCTTCTTCAAACGCGGCGATCAAATCCTGCGTGTTGGTCGGGTTTTCAAGGACGGCGACGAAGTCCACCAGCGACACCGTCGGGGTCGGGACGCGGATCGCCATGCCGTCGAACTTGCCCTTGAGTTCCGGAATGACGAGCGAAACCGCCTTAGCGGCGCCGGTCGTCGTCGGGATCATGCTGAGCGCGGCAGCACGCGCGCGGCGCAGGTCTTTGTGCGGCAGGTCAAGCAGCTGCTGATCGTTGGTGTAGCTGTGGATGGTCGTCATCAGCGCGTGCTTGATGCCGAAGCGATCGTTGACAACCTTCGCCGCGGGGGCGAGGCAGTTGGTCGTGCACGACGCGTTCGAAACGACGTGGTGATTCGCCGGGTCGTACTTCTCCTCGTTGACGCCGAGGCAGATCGTGATGTCTTCATTCTTGGCAGGGGCGGAAATGATGACCTTCTTCGCGCCCGCCTGAATGTGCTTGCCCGCCGACTCCTTGTCGGTGAAGCGCCCGGTGCTCTCAATGACGATGTCGCAGCCGAGGTCACCCCACGGCAGGTTGGCGGGGTCTTTTTCCGCCAGCGCCTTGAGTTCGTCGCCGTCGATGATCAGCGCGCTTTCGCGCTTTTCGACCGTGCCGTTGAAGCGACCGTAGTTCGAGTCGTACTTGAACAGGTGCGCCATGGTGTTGAGATCGCCGAGGTCATTGAAGGCGACGATGTCGACTTCGCCCGCATACTGCTCGCGCAGAACACGTACCACCTGTCGACCAATACGACCGAAGCCGTTGATACCTACACGAATTGCCATGCTTATGTCTCCTTAACATAGTGAGAAGTCACTTCGCCTGCCGGCGGCGTCTTGAGGGAAGCTCCTCGTTCCGCTGCGCTCAGGCGCAAGATCGCCCTGACGATTTTGTCGGGATCGTGTCGCCACGGACGGTCTGAATCCACAAGGTCGGTGTAATGCACTTCGTACCGCTGCAAAATCTCGTGATTTTCTGGAGCGGGCTGGACATAGCGCGTGTTGACCCCGGCGTTCTCCGTCGGGTAGGCATTGTTCGCCAGCACCGCCTGAAAGACGCCGCGCCCGATGTGCCGTTCGAGCGCGATCACGTGGTCGGCGACCGTATAGCCCCCGGTTTCACCCGGCTGCGTCGCGATGTTGCAGAGGTAGACTTTATAGGCGCTCGTCGCGCGAAGCGCCCCCGCGATCCCGCGTACAAGGATGTTCGGCAGGATGCTCGTGTACAGGCTGCCGGGTCCCAGAATCACCATGTCGGCATTCAGGATCGCCTGAATGCTGCCCTCGTAGGCTTGTACATCCACCGGGTCGAGCGCGAGGAGTTCAACCCGTCCGCCCGCTTCGGTAATGTTCGATTCGCCGCGGATGGTGACCGCCTTACGATTGCCCGGCAGCCACACCGACGCGACGAGCGCGACGTCTTCGAGCGTGGCGGGCAGGACACTTCCCTGTATGTTGAGCACGCGTTCAGTCTCGATCAGCGCCGTTTCCAGACTGCCGGTTACGCCCGCCAGCGCGCTAATGAACAGGTTGCCGAAGGCATGACCACCAAGATCACCGTTGCTGAAACGATACTGGAACAGGCGCGTCATCAGGCTTTCGTCGTCGGCAAGGGCTGCAATGTTATTGCGCAGATCGCCGGGGGGAAGGACGCCAAGATCGCGGCGGAGACGACCCGAACTCCCGCCGTCGTCGGCGACTGTCACGATCGCCGTGACATTGCTGGTATGGCTCTTCATTCCCTTGAGCACGGCGGGAAGTCCCGTTCCGCCGCCGATGGCGACGACTTTTAGACCGCGATTGCGCCGGCTGTGGGTGTAGACCGCGTCGATGACGCGCCCCTGATACAGCTTGCGGTAAGGCGCAAGGATGTTCCGCGACAGCATCATCAATGACAGGGCGATCAGCCCCAGCCCGATCAGCGCTGTCGTGATAATTCCTAACCATCCCATAACGGGCAGCAGGCGAGCGATGATTTCTGTATGTGCGAGTTCGAGTATGGCGAAAGCGATGCTCACCGCGACCACCAACACGCCGATCAGCAGCAGCAGAATCCATCGCTTAACGCCGATGCCCGGAATAAACCACTTGCTGAGCGCGTTTGGAAGGTTCATTGGCAACCGAAACGCCTTCGACAATACGATAAAGATTAACACCCGATCCTATGGATGTCAAAGGATTTACGGCGCTTTTGTTCCCCTGCGCAGGGTGACGATCAGCACGAGAATCGCGCCGAGAAGCGTCATGCCGCCGAGCGTCAGCGCCGCGTCGAACCAGAACTGCTCAGGGAACAGGCGGATCAGCGTGTCGGAGTAGAGGAACTGCCACGTTCCGCTTTCAAAGAAGAGCTGGTGGAAGCTGGTGAAGAAGAATTCCCAGTTGAAAACAGCAGTGATGGCGATCGCGGCGATGATGGCGATCGTCAGCAGCGCACCGTCGCGCAGGGCGGCGCGCAAGATCTCAGGGCTGCGGCGCAAATAAAAGGCAGCGCCGAACGCCAGCGCGCCCGCGACGACGGCGAAAGCGAACGCTAACTGTGTAAACGCTTTCACGTCAACCATGTGACGCAGTTCCCGCGCGTTGAACAGCGGCTGCCCGTCGGGGAAGGTTAGCCCGCCGAGGTAGTCGATGTCCTCGCCACTGAGCAAGTAGTGAATGGCATACGGCGCGTAGGTCAGGCGATCCTCGCGCGTGAAGCCGTAGAAGTCGGCAGGAAAACCCGGACGGTGGTACTCGAACGAGACGAACGCCGGAGTCATCACCAGCCGCGCGGCGACCAGCACCAGCAGCAG
>JAEVZT010000122.1 GCA_023392115.1 Chloroflexota bacterium | reverse complement strand
TCTTTATTAAAATGGGGGCGGGGCCACCACGACCGCGCCCCTCAATTTGGTCTACCTATTCGCTTAGGCGGTTTCCGTCAGTGTCACGCTCGTGAATGTCAGCCCATCGCCGTCTGTATTCACATCGACGAGGATGTGGTCGCCCTCGCGCACGTGCCCTTCAAGGATGTGCGTCGCCAGCGGGTCTTGCAGCTCGCGCTGGATGGCACGCTTGAGCGGGCGCGCGCCGAACACCGGATCAAACCCGCGCTCGGCAAGGTAGGCTTTCGCGTCCGTCGTCAGTTCGAGCGTCATGCGCCGATCCGCCAGCAGACGTTCGAAGCGCTTGAGCTGGATGCTGACGATCCGCAGCAGGTCATCCTGAGTCAGCGCGCGGAAGATGATGATCTCGTCGAGCCGGTTCAAGAATTCCGGGCGGAAGTAGCTGTCGAGTTCGAGCATGATCGTCTCGCGCAGCGTCTTGCGGTCGGCGTCCGCGCCCATGCGTTTGATGATGTCGCTGCCGACGTTGCTCTTCATGATGATGATCGTGTTGGTTAAATCGACCGTGCGCCCCTGCCCATCCGTCAGCCTGCCGTCGTCAAAGACTTGCAGGAAGACGTTGAACACTTCCGGATGCGCCTTTTCGACCTCGTCGAGCAGGACGACGTTGTACGGGCGGCGGCGCACAGACTCGGTGAGCTGACCGCCTTCGTCATAGCCGACGTAGCCGGGCGGCGCGCCGATCAACCGCGAGACGCTGTGCCGCTCGCCATACTCGCTCATGTCGATGCGCACCATCGCGTCTTCGTCGTCAAACAGGAACTCCGCCAGCGACCGCGCCAGTTCGGTCTTGCCGACGCCGGTCGGACCGAGGAACAGGAACGTTCCGATCGGGCGGTTCGGGTCTTGCAGACCGGCGCGCGAACGGCGCACCGCCGCCGACACCGCCTTAACCGCGTCCTCCTGCCCGATCACGCGCTCGTGCAGGCGCTGTTCCATCCGCAGCAGCTTGTCGACTTCTCCCTCGATCAGACGCGACACGGGCACGCCCGTCCAGCGCGAAACCACGTCGGCGATCGTGTCGGCGTCAACTTCCTCGCGCAGCATTGTTCCGCCGTCGGCGCGCATCTGGTTCAGTTCGGCTTCGCGCGCCTGCAGCTGCTTTTCGAGTTCGGGCAGCGTCCCGTAGCGCAGACGCGCCGCCCCCTCGAGATCGGCGCGGCGTTCAGCCTGTTCAAGCTGCACCTTCGCCTCGTCGATCTTCGCCTTGATCTCGCGGATGCCGCCGATCACGCGCTTTTCGGTCTGCCAGCGTGCCGCCAGCGCGTTCGACTGCTCGCGCAGGTTGGCGATCTCCTCTTCGATATGCGCCAGCCGATCCTGTGACGCGCGGTCGCGCTCCTTGCGCAGCGCCTCGCGCTCGATCTCCAACTGCATGATCTGGCGATCAATTTGATCGAGCGCCGACGGCTTCGAGTCGATCTCCATCTTCAGCCGCGCCGCCGCCTCGTCGATCAGATCGATCGCCTTGTCGGGTAGCTGGCGATCGGGCAGGTAGCGCGCCGAAAGCGTCGCCGCCGCGATAACCGCGCTGTCCTGAATGCGGACGCCGTGATGCACCTCGTAGCGTTCCTTCAGACCACGCAGAATGCTGATCGTGTCCTCGACGCTCGGCTCGTCGACGAAAACCGGCTGGAAGCGCCGTTCGAGCGCCGGGTCTTTCTCGATGTACTTGCGGTACTCGTCAAGCGTCGTCGCGCCGATACAGCGCAGCTCGCCGCGCGCCAGCAGCGGCTTGAGCATGTTGCTGGCGTCGATCGCGCCTTCGGCAGCGCCCGCGCCGACGATCGTGTGCAGCTCGTCGAGGAACAGGATCACCCGCCCGTCGCTGTCGGTGACTTCCTTGAGGACGGCTTTCAGGCGCTCCTCGAACTCGCCGCGGAACTTCGCGCCCGCCAGCAGGCTGCCCATGTCGAGCGCGACGATCTGCTTGTTGCGCAGCCCTTCGGGCACATCGCCGTTGACGATCCGCTGCGCCAAGCCTTCAACGATCGCCGTCTTGCCGACGCCCGCCTCACCGATCAGCACCGGGTTGTTCTTGGTACGGCGGCTGATGACCTGAATCACGCGCCGGACTTCTTCCTCGCGCCCGATCACCGGGTCGAGCTTGCCAAGCCGCGCCAATGCCGTCAGGTCGCGCCCGTACTTTTCGAGGCTCTGGTAGGTACTTTCAGGTTCTTGGCTGGTGATGCGCTGCCCGCCGCGAATCGACGCCAGCGCCTGCAAGACGGCGTCACGGGTGACGCCGGCGCGCTGAAGCACGCCGCCAACCGTTCGCTCATCCGCCAGCGCCATCAGGATATGTTCGGTGCTCGTGTATTCGTCTTTCATCTGGCTGGCTTCACGTTCCGCCAGCGTCAGCATGTCCATCGTCGCCTTGCTGAGCGTCGCCTTGACGTTGCTGCCGTAGGCGCGCGGGCGGTCGCTGAGCATGGTTTCAAGTTCAGACTGGAGCGCCTGCGGTCGCGCGCCGATCTTCGAAATAACTTCCGGCACGACGCCATCTTTCTGCCCCACAAGGGCGATCAGGATGTGCAGCGGCTCGACGTTGCTGTGCCCGTGTTCGTTCGCCATCGACTGGGCGCGCAGCAGGGCTTCCTGCGCTTTGGTGGTATATCGGTTCAAATCCATAGTTCACAATCCACATTACAGATTCACTACCATACCAGTTTATGAGAATGTTGTATGAAATACATTGGAAAGAGGCAATAAGAATATCTGAAAAGAAGCTGAGCCAGTTTCAGCGAGCACCGTCTGTCAGAAATGAACACTCGTGCTATAATCGTCCCGTCTTGCTTACTTGAAGAAACTGTTTTCATGCTGCCAATTCGACTTGAGATCAAAAACTTCCTTGCGTACCGGTCGCCCGACCCGGTGCGCTTCGACGGCATTCACCTCGCCTGCCTGACCGGCTCGAACGGCGCGGGCAAGTCGTCGATGCTCGATGCGATCACATGGGCGCTGTGGGGCAAAGCCCGCGCCCGCCGCGACGAAGAACTCGTCCACATGGGGCAGAGTGATATGTACGTCCAGCTCGACTTCGAGCAGGAAGGCATCATCTACTCGGTGATCCGCCGCCGCACGCGCCGATCCGGCGGTCAGGGGACGCTCGACCTGTTCTCGGTCGACGAGGAAGGCAACCGCATCAACCTGAACGAGCCGAACATGCGCGCGACGCAGGGAAAGATCAACCGCCTGCTCAACCTCGACTACGACACGTTCACCAATTCGGCGTTTTTGCAGCAGGGCAAAGCCGACGCCTTCACGACCAAACAGCCGGCGGATCGCAAGCGCATCCTCGCCGACATCCTCAACCTCAACCGCTGGGCAGACTATGAAGTCGCAGCGAAAAACAGGATCAGCGATCTCACCGAAGACATCAACGTGTGTACGATGCGCATCAACGAGATCGACGGCGAACTTAAACGTGAGCCGCAGTTGAAAACCGCGCTGGAGGAAGCCGAAGCGGCGCAGCAGGCAGCCGAAGCGCAGTTGGTCGGGGCGGAAGCCAAGCTGAAGGAAGTCGAACACGCGCCAGCGGATCTCCGCGCCGCGCAGGAGCAGTGTGCGGGCATTGAGGCGCGCCTGCGGAACTACGCCGGCGACCTTGCCGCCGTCGACGGCGATATCGCCCGCCAGCAGGAGCGAATCGCGACGTATGAGCGCGTTCTAGAGGAACGCGACCAGATTCAGACCGGCTACGCCGAACTGCAAGCCGCGCGCGAAAGCGATCACGTCTTCGGCGACAAGCTGCGCCAGTGGAGCGACGTTGAGTCGAGCCGTCACGACATCGAGCGCCAGATCGACGCGGTCAGAAGCGAAATCGAGCGCGAAATCCGCGCCTGTGAGACGAACGTACAGGCGCTCAACACGACGATCGCCGCCGCGAAGCCTGACGATCTCGCCGCCGTTCAAGCGGAAGTTGCCACCCTTGAAGACCTTGACGCGCAGCGCGACACGTTCGACGCCGAAATCAGCGCGGCGACCAAAGAGAGCGCCGACCTGAAAGCCGAAAACCGGACGCTCCACAACCAGATGAACGAAATCAAGGCGCATCAGCAGCGCCTGAGCGCCGTCGACGGCGCGACCTGTCCCTACTGCGGTCAGCCGCTCGAAGAGTCAAGGCGGCTGGAGATCATCGCCGAACGCGAAGCCGAGGGCAAGACGCTCGGCGATCAGTGGCGCGCGAATAAGACGCGCGTCGAAGAACTTGAAACGATCATTGCCGAGCGGACTAAAGCCGTCGGCGAGATTCGCGTCGAAATCCGCCGCCTATCTGCCCTCAGGGAGCGCGCCGGACAGCTCAACGCGGGCGTCGAAGCGGCGCTCAAAGCCGAAATCCAGCTTGAGGAAGTGCGCGCCAAGCTCGATCAACTGCGGGAAACGCTCGAACAGGAGCAGTACGCGGCGGATCTGCGCGGACAGCTCGCGGCACTGATCGCCAAGCGCGACGAACTCGGCTATGACAGAAGCGAACACAGCGCCGTCCGCGAGAAGCTCGAGACATATCAGGTCTACGAAACGCGCCAGAAGGAACTGATGCTCGCGCTCGAAGCCCTGCCGGACGCGACGGCGGCTTATGACGCGGCGCAGGCGCGGCGTGAACGTATTGTGCAGGCGCAGGCGGAAGAAGAAGCGGCGCTCGAAGCGGCGCGCGCGCGCATCGTCAAGCTTGAGGCGCTGGTCAAGCAGCATCAGGAGCGCCAACTCGAGGTGAACCGGCTGCGACTGGCGGAACGGCAGGCATACGACAAGCTGAGCAGCGCGCGTCAGGACTTGAACGCGCTCGACGAGCTGCGGCGGCGCAGGACTGAAATTGAAACGACGCTTTACGAAAAGCGCGAGGAACGGGCGGTCTACGAAGAGCTCAAGCTGGCGTTCGGCAAAAACGGCATCCCGGCGATGATCATCGAAACGGCGATTCCCGAACTCGA
>JAEVZT010000102.1 GCA_023392115.1 Chloroflexota bacterium | reverse complement strand
CAACAACGGCGCGCCCGTGATTTACTTCAGCCTGCCTATCGAAGTCTGTCTTCAAGGCGGGGGCACGCTCGTCTTCCTGAGCGCAGCACAGTCGCCGCGCGTTCCCCAGCTCGTCCCAACGTGGATCAGCGGAGGGTATTCATGCACCACGCTGCCGAACGCAGGCACGCTGGTGCTCGTCGCCAACCCGATCGTGTAGAAGCTGAAGGGAGATACAACAAACTTACGGGACTAATCCGCACCTTGACAGCGGAGGTCGAAGCACGCACACGGCAGAGACGGTGATGAGAGATCGCACATGTTGAAGAAGCTATTGATTGTCGCGGGGTTCGCTTTATTAGTGGTGATTGTATCCGATTGTTCAACCGTTAACAGTTCAGTTGACCCCCAGCCTGTGAATCAAACTAGTGAGTGGCGGCTGGTTTTCCGTGACGAGTTTGATGGGGACACGCTCAACAGTGATCGCTGGGTTCCGTGTTATTGGTGGGATGACGGCGGCTGCACGAATGAGGGGAACAATGAGCGCCAGTGGTATCTGCCGGAGAACATCCTCGTCTACGACGGGATGCTGCACCTGCGCGCGCGCGAGGAAGCGGTCAGGGGAAGCAACGGCGTCGACTATCCGTATACGTCGGGCATGGTGACAACCGGCAGCCGGGTCTACGATCCGTCAGCGCCACCCAAGTTCTCGTTCCGCTATGGTTTTGCCGAAATTCGCGCCAAACTTCCCGCAGGACGCGGATTGTGGCCCGCTTTCTGGCTAATGCCCGACAACCAGACGTCGAAGCCGGAAATCGACGTGATGGAATTCCTCGGGCACGACCCGAGCACCATCCGCATGACGATGCACTATCTTGACGAATCTGAGGAACGACAGCGGGTCACTGAAGCCCTCATCGGGATTGACTTCAGTGAGGACTGGCACATCTTTGCGATCGACTGGACGCCGGAAGCGGTGATCTGGTACGTGGACGGCATCGAACGTTTCCGTTACGACGGTCCCTACGTCCCCGATGTCAACATGTACCTGCTGCTCAACTTAGCGGTTGGCGGCGACTGGCCCGGCAATCCCGATCAAAACACGCAGTTTCCAATCGACTACATGATCGACTATGTGCGCGTCTGGGTGAGAAACACCTAGCCGAACTTGGGAGCGCCCGCCATGATACAAACCCTCCGGGGCACGTATGTCCCGCGACTGCTCGAACACCTGCGCGCTCCGCTTTACCGGAACGGCTACGCGCTGATCCTGAGTTCAGGCGCGTCCTCCGCGCTTGGTTTCATTTACTGGATCGCGGCTGCCCAAGCCTACAGTCCTGAAACGGTAGGCTTGAACTCAGCCGCGCTGTCGGCGCTGACGTTCTTAGCGAATGTCGCGCAGTTGAATTTAGGCAACGCGCTCAATCGTTTCCTGCCCAGTTCCGGTCAGCAAGCGCGCCGATTGATCCTGTCCACGTATAGCATCACCATGGTCGTGGCGATCATCGGCGCGGTACTCTTCCTCGTCGGAATCAACGCGTGGGCTCCGCGCTTGAGCTTCCTGACCGCCAGCCCGCTGCTGATCGTCGGGTTCGTCGTGTCAGTGGTGACGTGGTTGATCTTCATCCTGCAAGACAGTGTGCTTGTTGGACTGCGGCAGGCGACGTGGGTGCCGGTGAAAAATATCGTTTTCGCCGTCGCAAAAGTGGCGCTCTTGATCGCGCTGGCAGCTTCCCTGCCTGAGATTGGGATCATTGCCGCGTGGATGATCCCGGTCATGATTTCGCTGATTCCGGTCAACTACCTGATCTTCCGACGGCTGATGCCGCGCCACATTCGTGAAACCGAGCATCGCGCCATCCCCGTCACGCGCCGCCAGATCGTGCAGTACGCCACTGGCGATTATGTCGGTTCGCTGATTACGACCGCGACGGTCGATCTCCTGCCGATCATCATCGTCGAGCGCGTAACCGCCTCGGCGAATGCCTATTTCTTCCTCGCGTGGACAATTGCCTATGCGCTCTACCTGTTCAGCCGCAATATGGGCATGTCGTTGATCGCCGAGGCAGCGCTCGAGCCGGAGAAACTCTATACTTACAGTTACCGCGTCTTCATCCAGACAGCCCGTCTGATCGTGCCGCTCGCGGCGGTTGGCGTGATCGGCGCGCCGCTGATTCTCGTCTTATTCGGCGAGAGCTACGCCGCGCAAGCGCCTGACTTGCTGCGCCTGTTGTGCCTGTCTGCCATCCCCAACATCATCGTCCAGACCTACCTGAGCATCGCGCGCGTTCAGCGGCGGATATCCGCCCTGATCCTCGTTCAGGGAGCGTTGTGCGCGTCGGTGATGGGGCAAAGCTTCCTGCTGCTCGACAATTACGGCATCACCGGCGTGGGAATTGCGTGGCTTTCCAGCCAGACGATCATGGCGGTGGCGCTGCTTCTCACGCGGCTGCGTACCGCATGGATTCATGAAGTCAACCTCGACGGCGCCCTGCGCCTGCTGGCGATTCCGCGCCGGGGGTGGTGGTTGTGGAAACATCGCGATGATGTCGCGCAGGCAAGCCGGCTGCTGCCGTCAATTCTCCCCGCTGCTGCTGAAGCCCTCGGCGATAACAGCGAGCCGTCGTGGACGGTACAGCGACTGCTGCCGACATTGAATGACGTGAGCGTGCTGCCGCTTGGCACGCCGCGACATGCGCCGGTCGCCGTGATGAAACTGTCACGCAGCGCCGCGGCGACGAGCAGCATGAAGCGGCAGGCGGCGGCGCTGCGGCAGCTTCACGCTGATCAACGCCTCGGCGACTGGCGTGCCCACCTGCCGCAGCTCTTGACGACTGCCGATCAAGGCAGCCCCTATTACACAGTTGAAAGGATGATGCAAGGTGAGTTGGCTAG
>JAEVZT010000098.1 GCA_023392115.1 Chloroflexota bacterium | reverse complement strand
CGAGATCGTGCATGATGCCGGCGAGGAACGCGGAAAGACTGATGTCGTCTGGACCAAGCGCGTAATAAAAAGCCTGCACCTGAGTGCTGTTTAGTAGGTGGGCGACGAGCAGCGACCGGTAGCGGCTCTGCGGGTGAAGCAGCACAATACGCGCGTCCGCGCTTTGCTGCTGGAAGGTTTCGAGGGTGTGTTCAAGGGCGCTGTGAAGCTTCATCAGAGATGTCACTCCTCATGGCAAATAGGCTTACAATCAAATTGTAGCACAAGAAATAAATAGACTGCTAATCCCAGCATACAGTTTCCTTATTGTTTTACGCAAGAAGTTCTTTTAAAGTGGCTTACATTAACGTGTTCTGCGCAGAGGTTAAGTGATGCGCTCTCCGAAACCAGCTCGACCCATTGGCTTATCACTGGCAGTGATCGCCAGTGTGATGCTGTATTCGCTGCTGCCGCTGCTGCAAGTCGCAATGGTGCTGATCGTTCAGCAGCGTCTGCGAAACATGGAGCTTCGGATTCCGGGGGGTGATGGAGAGATCGCGCCGCTGGCGGTTGGCGGCGACTTCACGGGTGTGCCGTCGGGCGGGCTAATCATTCAATCCGTGCTGGCGATCGCCTTCCTCGCAATTGCCGTGATGGCGTGGCGCGGTCGCCCGCCGTGGATTCGCGTGGCGCTGATCGTTTCTGTGCTTGGGCTGCTAGGACTGACGGCGCTATCGACGGCATCGACGCTGCTGACCTCGCCGACGCTCGAAACCGGCATTGACTCGGGGGAACCACTGCGACAATCCTTCCAGTGGGGCAGGCTGATCATCAGCGCGCTGATCGCGCTCTACGTCCTGTGGTACATGAATCGCGGTCCTGCCCGCGCGTTTTACAGGGGCTATTACCTCCCCGAGGCGGGCAAGACCGCGGTTACGGACTAAGCGTTATGCCTTGACAGCCATCTTTTCGCGTTCCGCCATCTCCATCATCACAAGTTCGCGCCGAAGCGTCTTGCCGACCGTCGTCTTTGGCAGCGAGTCGACAAAGGCGAAGCGTGACGGGACTTCGTAGCGCGCGAGGAACTTCGAAGCGTGCTCGACCAATTCCTTTTCTGTCACTGTCTGACCGGCACGGACGACGATCCACGCTTTGAGCGCCTCTTGCCCTTCCTTCTCAGGGTGCGGCACGGCGGCGACGCCCGCTTCGAGCACTGCCGGGTGCTCAAGCAGGACTTTCTCGACGTTGTTCGGGTAGACATTGAAACCGCCGATCAGCGCCATATCCTTTTTACGGTCGACAATATAGAAATAGCCGTCCTCGTCCATACGGGCGATATCGCCGGTATAGAGCCACGTCTTGCCGTCTTTCTGGCGCAGCGTGTTGGCGGTTTCGGTCGGCATACCGTGATAGCCGACCATGAGCTGCGGACCGCTCATGATCATCTCGCCGATTTCGCCGACGGGCAGTTCCGTTTCACCGTCGTCAAGGCTGACGATCCGCACGTCCATGTCGGGGAAGGGGATGCCGATCGAGCCGGTGCGGTTATCGCCCTTGACCGGATTGGCATGCGACGCGGTCGGCGCTTCGCTCATGCCGTAACCTTCAAGCAGCGTGCCGCCGCTCAAGCGTTCAAACTCGCGTTTGGTCGCTGGCGGCAGGGGCGCAGAACCGCTCATGCACAACTTGATACAGCTCAACGAGACTTTGCCTGAAGTGACAAGCTCATGGTTGTTGATCGCGTTGTAGAGCGCGGGAACGCCCATGAAGAGCGTTGGTCTAAACTTCTTGATCACGTCAAGCACATCCGGGATGTCGCGGGCATTTGGAACCAGCACGATCTGCGCGCCGAGCACCATGGCGAAGCTGACGACCGTCACCAAACCGTAGACATGGAAGAACGGGATCGCGCCGAGAAAGACTTCGTTCGTACCCGATGTCTCGTCACTCCCGCCGCTTAGCAGCCACGCGCGGCACTGCAGCGTGTTGGCGACAAGCGCCTTATGCGTTGCCATCGCAGCTTTCGGAATGCCTGTCGTGCCGCCGGTGTACTGGAAGATCGCCAGATCAGAGCCACTCACGTCGACCTGCGGCTTGCGTCCGGCATGTTTCGTCAGCAGTTCCTGCAGCCAGACATCGCCGACTCGAAGCGACTCGAGGAAGTGCCCGTCCTTCTTCTCTTTCGCCAGCGTGAAAAGGATTCTTGCCAGAGGCGGCAGATATTCCTTGACGTTGGTCGCGATTACCGTCTTGACCTTGGTGCGCGGCTGAACCTCTTTGATTAAGTTATAGAACAGCGTCAGCGTGATGACAATCTCCGCGCCGCAGTCATTAATCTGCGCTTGCAGCTTTTCGGCGGGGTAGGTGGGGTTCGTCGCGGCGACGACGCCGCCCGCTTTCAGCACCGCGAAATAGCTGATGACGAACGCCGCTGTATTCGGCATGACGAGCGCGACGCGGTCGCCTTTTTTCAAGCCAAGGTCAATCAGCCCGACGGCGAGCGCATCCGACGCCTGATCAAACTGCTCGTAGGTGATGGTGCTCCCGAGGCGTCCGACAACCGGCAGGTGCGCGCTGGTGACGAGGGCGGTGTTTTGCGGGTACTTCTTTGCCGCCTCTTTCAGGTAGTGCTGGAGTGGAACATCCGGATAGGGGGCAAGACTCCCGGGTACCCCGGGATCATATTTCTTCGTCCACGGGCGCTCTGCATAGGTAACCATGACTTGTCTCCATAAATCAATTAATCTACTTTTGATTTAATTATAAACGTCACAAGCGCTCGCGTCAAAGATCACTTGCCAGCCCATGCGCGCCATGCGGGGGGAATGTGTGCGACGCGCCCGTCGTGGGTAATGCAGATGTGCTTGGTGTACCCCGTGACGAACGTCGCGCCGTTTTCTGCTTCGACGATCTCATAGCCAAAAGTGAGCGTGCGGCTTTTCATCTCGTCGATCCAGCAGCGGACTGTAACACGGTCGCCGTAGCGTGCCGGCTTGATGTAGCGCGCCTGCACGTCGGTGACGGCGAGGTAATAGCCGCTGCGCTCGAAGCTGGCGTAGTCGCTGCCGCGCTTGCGGGCGTAGTTACTGCGACCTTCTTCGAAATAGACGATGTAACTGGCATGGTGGACGATGCCCATGGCGTCGGTTTCGGCATAACGGACGTGAAACGTCACTTCCTCGACAATCCGGTCGGTTGGCGTCAACGTGAGCGCTCCTATGGTGAAAACGAATAGTCGAGGATAGCGAACGGTTAGGCGGCAGGCAAGAGCACGTAAGCAATTCCAAACAGTGGCGGTGTGAGGAGGGAAGTTGTGTTATAGTCTTCCCACGACGTTGTAAGAAACATAATAGAACAAGTCAGCAGAGGAGGCAGTGAAAACACCGATGGTTGGATTATTCAAGTTTCATGCTCGCATCCGTTGGACAACGTTAGTGCTTGTGCTGGGTCTCGTCCTCGCGGCGTGTGGCGGCGCACAGAGCACGCC
>JAEVZT010000072.1 GCA_023392115.1 Chloroflexota bacterium | reverse complement strand
ACTACACGCCGATCCCGACGGCGAACTACTCGCTCGGCTTGAACGCCATTCTGCCAACCGGCGGATTCGCGCGCAGCTTCTCGTCGGTTAGCGTGTGGGATTTCCTCAAGCGCAGCGGGATTGGCTTCCTGTCACCGGAAGGTTACGGGCGCTTGCAGGGGATCACGGCGACCCTTGCCGACTACGAGGGTTTCCCGGCGCACGCGCTCGCGATCCGCAAGCGCAACCAGATACTCGGCTTATGACGGACACACTCGGGCAGATTCAGACGCTTCAGTTCAGCGACAAGGCGGGCGCGGAAGCACTGCTGCTGGCGTTTATGCGCGACACGCTGGCGCTCGACGTTACCGCCGTCGAACTGCGCCCGCTGGCAGTCTCACTCAATTCGTTCAACGGCTTCCTAACGCTGGCAGACGGAAAGCGGCTGTTTTTCAAGACGCACATCGAAGCCGACGGCATCCTCAACGAGTACTATCACGCCGGACAGCTCGCGGACGCCGGTTATCCGGTGCTTCAGCCGGTCTACAGCTCGACCGAAGCCGGCAAGCAGCTCCTGATCTACGAGGTGATCGACGATCCGTCGGTGTTCGATGTCGCGTGGGCAATTGAGACTGGCACGAGCGGGCAGCTTGATACGCTGTCGGCGGCGCAGGCGCGGGCAGACGACGCGCTGCTGCAAATCTACATGAATACGCTCGAGTGGCAGCCTGCAGGCAAAGCGGCTTCCGCGCCTGTTCACCAGTTGTTCTATCACCGGCTGGCGGGTGAACGGCTCAAGCGATTCTACAGCCCTGACGTGCGAGTCGCCTTACCCGATGGCGTTGCAACGATGGCAGAAGTTTGCCGCGCGCAATGGATCATCAACGGGCAGCAGTATGACGCGACGCTCGACGATCTGATTGCGCGGGCGGCGACGCTGCTCGAACCCGCGCAGGACGGCGCTTCGATCATCGGGCATGGCGACGCGCACAACGGCAACATCTTCTTCCGGCAGGATCGGCTGTTGTACTTCGATCCGGCGTTCGCCGGACGGCATCACCCGCTGCTCGACCTGACCAAGCCGCTGTTCCACAACGTCTTCGCCATGTGGATGTACCACCCGCGCGAGAAAGCAGCGCAAACGCACATCAGCCTAACGCGCGATGGCGATACGTGGCGCGTCGAGCACGACTACGCGCTTCATCCGGTGCGGTTAATGTTCCTCAACAGCAAGGTTGAGCGCACGTTGATCCCGATCCTAGTCGAACTCAAGCGGCGCGGCTGGCTGCGCCCCGACTGGCGCGACTATTTGAAGGCGGCGCTAATGTGCTGCCCGCTGCTGACGATGAACCTAACTGGCGCCGCCAAGTTCCCGCCGTCGATCAGCCTGCTCGGACTGGCAATGTCGATCGAAATGGGCGCGGAAAGCAGCGGCGAGCGCAGCTTGATCGATAGGACTCTAGACGCCGTCGAGCGCGCACTTCGTTAGGCGTTCTCCAACATCGTCTGCAGGCGGGCGAAAGACGGCGATTTTTCGAGGAAGACATAACGCACCGGGACGACGATCGCCTGCGTACCGCCGAGGTGACGCAGGTATTCGACGGCTTCCAGCAGCTGCTTACTCGACACAATCACCGTGATCGTGTGCCACGTACCGGCAGTACCGTAGATCGGCGCGATCGTCGGACCCTGCAAGCCGCGCGTGATCGGGTTTTCTGCCACACGGCGCGCGACTTCTTCGGCGCTGTCCGCGGGGATGTTGATCGTCACCTGCGAATAGCCGCGCCCCTGAAGCGCGCCGTCGATGTGCTCGAGCATAACGCGCGCCGCGTTGAGCACCGTTGGGTCTTGGAGGGCGTGGCGGTTGCCGACCAAACACGCCTGCGACTCGACGATGACGCCGTCGGCGAGCGCCTTGAGGTGATTTTCGCGCAGCGTCGTCCCCGTTTGCATCAGGTCAACGATCACGTCGGCATAGCCGATCGTCGGCGCGACTTCGATCGCGCCCTCGGCATTGACGAGCGTGAAGTGATGGATGCCCTGCGCGTGCAGGTATTGACGCGTCAGGTTGGCGTAGGTGGTGGCGACGCGCAGGTTGCGCCGCTTGTGCTCACGGAAATCGAGCGCGACTTCCGCCAGATCGACGATGCTTTCGCCGTCAACCCACGCTTCGGGCACGGCGACCAGCAGCTTGCAGTAGCCATAGCGCAGATCGTCATGGATGACGACGAGGTCTTCGTGCGGGTGCTCGCGGACAACATCGAGTCCGGTGACGCCAAGCTGCCCTGTGCCATCGGAGACTTTATAGACGACATCTGTCACGCGCTGGAACAGCACGTCGACGCACGGGATCGCGGGAATCGTCCCGGTGTACTGGCGCGGATTCGGCTTATCAACGCGCAAGCCGCAGTCTTGCAGGAAGTTCAGCGTCGGTTCGGCAATCGCGCCCTTGCTCGGCAGCGCCAGCGTTACGCGCTCCATCATTCAGTCATCTCCAGTGAGGCGATCAAGGCGTCGATATGCTCCAAGCGATAGGTCTGCGCGCCGAGTCGCGCGCTGCCATCCGTCAAGGGGATAAGGGTTGGTGATGCCGCAGCATCCGGCATAAGCACGACAGGCACGCCACGTCCGCGAAGCGCCTGTGCCCAGTGCACAGCGACAGCGTCAGTTTCCGGCGTGACGGCGATCGTGAGCGCTTGCCTTGGCGCTGACTTCAGAAGCGGCACAGCTTTCGCCAGCGCATCGGCGTAATAGGCAAAGCCGACCGCAGGCACGTCGCGCTTGCCGCCGATCAAGCGCGTCAGCTCGTCATAGCGCCCGCCGCCGCCTAGATGCAGACCGTCGGCGCTGTTGATCTCGAAGACAATGCCCGTGTAATAATCCCAGTTGCGCGCCAGCGCCGGCTGAACGCGGATGCTGTCTGCCGGAATGCCATAGGCGTCGAGCAGCGCGATCACGCGCCGCCATGAAGTGACGACCCCGTGCGCCGCAACGTCATCCGTGGCGATCATCATTTCAATCTGGCGAAAAGCCGTTTCAGGCATATCGTCGATCGCCGTCCAGCGCTCGAGGAAGTCGATTGCCGCGACGATCTGGTCGCGCTCGTTCGCGCGCTGACGCTTTTGCAGAAGCCGCCGTACGATGTCATGGCGCGTGCGCCCGCCCATCGTCGCGCCATGCTGGGTCGCGTCGAGCAGCACGTCAAGAATCTGCTGTGTGTTGAGTTCGGCTGCGCTGTCGCCGACCGCGTAATCGGTGGCGACTTCGGGCAGGTCGCCGCGTCCGAGCAGCCGGTCGAGCAGGGCGAGGACGTGTGCCTTGCCTTCGGCGGGATCGCGCAAGCTTGCGAGGTGATTGAGCAGAAAACGCCCGGTGCGACTGTCGAGGTTGAAGCGCGACAGGAGCAGGCGCATCAACTGGACGTGACCGAGCACGAGAGTCCAGCCGCTAGAGCCGAGGTGATCGATGCCGCCCGCCGCCATGGCGATGATTTCGGCGTCGGCAGCATCGCCCGCCATGCCGATCAATTCCGCGCCGATACTGTAGCGCTGGTAGCTGTCGGCGTTGGGATTGTCTTCGAACACCGATCCGCGAAACTGCCAGCGAACAACCGGCTGGTGATCGGGGAAGCGTTCGGCGTAGGCGTGTGCCGCCGCCGCCGTGAATTCCGGACGCAGCGCCCATTGATGACCGAGCCGCTCGAAGGTGAACAGGTGATCGATAATCTGATCGCCCGCGCGCGTAAGAAACAAATCCGCCGAGTCGATGATCGGCGTTTCAAGGCGCTCGTAGCCGAAATGGCTCATAAAGGCGCCGAGGCGTTCGGCAAGGTGATGCCTGTGATCCGGGGGAAGGGTAAGCTGCACGCCTGCTGCTCCATTGGGTAGTGTCGCCCGTAGATTATGGAATAGTCGGGACATAAAAAAAAGCCCCTTTCGGGGCGGGGATCAGCGGTATTCGCCGCTGCTGTAGACGTAGACCGCCGCGCCTTTGTCGTTCGGCACCGTCAGGTCATGCTCATCGGACGCCCAGTTATAAAGCCAAGCCGAGTCGGTGATCGACAGGTTGACGCAGCCGTGACTGTGGCGGTAGCCGAAGCCGTCGTGCCAGTAGGTGCCGTGCAAGCCGATATCGCCGTCGAAGTACATCGTCCACGGCACTTCTTCGAGGTAGTAGAAGTCGGGCTTGCCCTCGGCGCCGCTCATGATGGTGCGCGGGTAGCGAATGTAGACGTTGAACAGTCCTTCACGGGTGGGCCATTCTTCAAGTCCCGACGAGATCAGCGTTGCGAAGACTGGCGTTTCACCCTCATAGGCGATCGCCACCTGCTCGTAAAGGTCGATGCTGACCCACTTTCGCGTGTCCACGTCTTCAGGGCGCTCGACGGGCAGCACCTTGGCGACAAGCGTCTGGTGAATCCACTGGTCGACGCCGATCTGATACCAGCGCCAACCCTCAATTTCGACCTGCGCGTAAATATTGATCAGCGTGTAGCGAAGCACCGCGAGATCGCCTTCGGTCGGTTCAGCGCCCGGCGTCCGGCTTGGTACGGTGTTGACGAGCACCCAAGCGATAGGGTAGGGCAGTGATTCTTCGGGCAGACGCACGCCGGCAAAGCGTGACGGCTGCGCGTAACGCAGATGTTCGCTGAGCACCCACTGCTCATTGTTGATCAGCGTCCAATTGTCCTGAACGCCGTGGGTCGTGACGAAGTTGAAGCCGGCGTCGAGCGTGCTGACCACATTCCCGTTCGGCGTATCGTAGATGTCGATCGCGTTCATCACACGCTGGTAGGCGCGGTCATAGAGCAGCGTTTCATTTGGCGCGAGTTGTTCGACTGCCGGTTTGTCATATGCGCTAATCGCTTCGTGCGACTCGCCGGAACAATTCTGCAGCTCTGCCCCACAGTCGACGTGCGCCAGAGCGGTATGCGTCCACAATATCGCCAACAACATCCCCATTACGAACCGCCGCATCACACCCTCTCTTTTGTGTTCGACTCATCTACATGCCCTATTTATAGCAGCAGTTGGCGCGACGCTTCAACTCCGCGCTCCCTACGGATACACGGCGCGACCTCAACAGCATAATTTCGTATTTTCGTTTAGAATTGATTTGTAATCATGGTTGTACGACTCTGGGAGAAAAACGATGAGAAAAATCGGTCTTCTCGTGCTCCTGCTCTCGCTGCTTCTCGGACAGGCAGTCTACGCAGGCAGCTTGAATCAGCAGTTCGCCGTGCCTGTGCTGGTCGTCAATACGAGTTTCCTCAACGCGCGCAGCGGTCCGGGACCGCAGTACTCGGTCGTCGCGACAGTCACCGGTGGTTCTGAACTGCCCGTGCTCGGCACAAACAGCGGCAGTACGTGGTATCTGGTGACGACGCCCGTGGGCAGCGGCTGGGTCGATGTCTCGTTCACGCTGCCGCGCGGGAGCTTCAACAACGTGCCGGTGATCGACGTCAGTCCTGCCGCGACAGTCGCCTTCTCAACGCCGCTGACGATCGGGCTGCCGGGTTCGACGCCGACCACAGTCGTAGGCGGCATCCTCGGCGGTGCGCTTGGCGCGGGTGAACGCACGCGCGCCGTGCTGCACGTCAATTCGGTCGATCTGCTGACGCAGCCGGTGAACGGCTCGCCGATCGTCGGACTGCTTTTCCGCGACGACGACGCCGATTACGCGGTGGTCGGGCGCACCGTCGACGCACGTGGGGTCGAGTGGCTGCAAGTTGTCGTCCCGAACCTCGGCACGGGCTGGATTGAAGCGCCGAAGATGAGCACGCGCCTTTCGAGTACCTTCCGTACCGTCGTCGTCGTTACGGCTGGTCCGGTTGATCTCACGTTCTCTCCCGGCGGTGGCAGCATGCTTTTCCCGCCGCTGCAGAATGGACAGGAAGCATTCCTCGTTAACACTAGCGGGAACTTTTATCAAGTAGAATTGGCGAATGGTTGGACGGGCTGGATACCGTCAAGCGCGGTACAGATTCGCGCCGGGACGCCGTCCGATCCGGGAATAACGGCTGCCGCTGCTGCGGTCGGCGTGCCGGTTCCGGTGCTTGATCCCGGCGTCATTATCGTCAACACAAGTTTCTTGAACGTGCGCACGGGTCCCGGCGGGCACTTCGGGTCAATAGCGACCGTCGCCGGCAGCACAGAGCTGACACCGGTCGGCGTAACGCCGGATGGCACATGGTTTCTCGTGCGCGGCAGCTTCGGACAGGGCTGGGTCGCTCAGGAGTTCGTCGTCTTCCGGGGTACGTTCAGCAATATCCCGATCATCAACAATGCTTTCTAGGGGGCATAGTAAGAGAGTACCATGCGTATTGTCTATGTCGAAGATAATCTAGCGAATGTCGCGCTGATCGAACGCATCTGTCACATGAACAGCGACGAGTTGGTCACCTACAGCGACGCCGAAACGGCGCTGACGGAGATCGACTCTGGTTTCGCCGACCTGATCCTGATGGATTTGCACCTCGGCAGCCGGAGCATGGATGGCTTACGTCTGACCCGCCTGCTTCGGCAGAAGGGGGTTGAGGAGCCAATCGTCGCCATTACCGCCTACGACACGATGGGTTACGCCGATCAGTATGTCGCGGCAGGCTGCAATGATTATG
>JAEVZT010000628.1 GCA_023392115.1 Chloroflexota bacterium | reverse complement strand
AGGTGATATTGACAATGTTTGACGTGGCGACGGTCGTTCCGCTGACCTGCACGTAAGCGATGATATTGCCGGGGATGCCCGGCGAGAGCGCGACGGTCAGGTTGACGCTGGCGTGCCAGTTGCCGGCGACATCCGCCGCGACGGTCGCTTCGCCCGCGACCGGATCATTCGTGTCGTCGGCGTCGGCGTCACTGACGCGCGTGTGTACGAGAATTGTCGCTCCGGCGGGCAGGTTCGCCGCCGTTCCGGTGATGTTGATCGGCGCTGCTGCATCGACAGTCATCCCCGGCGGCGGGCTGGTGACCGTCACGCTCGGGTCTTGAGCGAGCGCCGTCCCCGCCAGCGCCAGCAGCGAGATGATGACTGTGATGACGAGAAGCAGACTCTTGCGTTTGTTCATCGAAAACTCCTTGTCGATATGTCCCCTTAGTCCTATTAGACGATCCTTCAATGTAAAAAGAAACATACCATTCGCCTACGATTAGGTAGGAAAAAGTAAACTTGTTCGTTATGTACAGTCTACTGGCTTTGCCAGATTTCTGCTTCCGACAAAGGGCGTAACCTTTTGAGTCCAAGTACGTAGTAAGCTGACACGCCGTACACGACAGAAACGGGTTTATGATAATGGGGTCGTTTGCGCCATGATGGCGCTGAATTAAACGAGGCACTAGGGGGATCATGGCAGTCTTAGAAAGACCGCCCGTCGTACGCGGGCTGACCGAAAGCGAAGCTGTGTCGCGTCGCCAGCGCGGGCAGGGCAACAACGTTAACCTGCAAACGGGGCGCACCTACGGCGAGATCATCCGCCAGAACGTGTTCACGTTCATCAACATCGTCCTGTTCAGCATCGGCGCGATGTTGATCACGCTCGGGCGCATCGGCGACGCCGTCGTCAGCGTCGGCTTGATCCTGCTGAACGTCGTCATCGGCGTGTATCAGGAAGCGCGTGCCAAACGCCAGCTTGACAAGATCGCGCTGCTGACGCGTCCGAAGGCGGCGGTCATCCGCGACGGCGTCGAGAAGACCGTCGATCCGTCCGAACTGGTTTGCGGCGACGCGGTTGTCGTCCGCGCGGGCGACCAGATCGTCGTCGACGGCACAATCCTTGAGGGGCGGATTGACGTCGACGAGTCGCTGCTGACCGGCGAGTCGGACTTGATTACCAAGAAGCCGGGTGACCATGTGCTGTCGGGCAGTTTCGCCGTCACCGGCACGGCGACTTACGAGGCGACGCAGGTCGGCGCGGAGAGCTTCGCCAACAAGCTGACGGCGAGCGCGCGAGCGTTCCGCGTCGTCAAGACGCCGCTCCAGCGGGACGTCGACTTCGTCATCCGCCTGCTGATGGGCTTCGCCACGCTGATCGGCTTCCTGATGCTGATCTCGGTACTGCTTTACGCCGTCCCGCTGATGCGCAGCGTGCAGATGGCGTCGGTGATCGCCGGGCTTGTGCCGAACGGCTTGTTCTTCATGGTGATCGTTGCCTACGCGCTCGGCGCGCTGCGAATCGTCCAGCGCGGCGCGTTGATCCAGCAGTCAAACTCGGTCGAATCGTTGAGCAACGTCAATGTGCTGTGCATGGACAAGACTGGCACGCTGACCGCCAACCGCATCGTCTTCGCCGACGTGTCGCCGCTCGGCGTCACTCGTGAGGAAGTGGTCGCGCGCCTCGGCGACTTCGCCCACAACGTCACGTCGAGCAATCGCACCAGCGAAGCGATCGCCGCCGCGCTGCCCGGTGAAACGCGCCGGCTTGTCGACGAAGTGCCGTTCTCGTCGGCGCGCAAGTGGAGCGCGATCGCCGTCGACGACGCCATGCGCGGCGTCTACGTGCTCGGCGCGATTGAAATGCTCAAGCCGTACCTGCACGCCGAAAGCGCTGATTTCAACCAGCAGGTCGAGGAATGGTCGGATCAGGGACTGCGCGTGCTGCTGTTCGCCTATCACCCGACGGCGCTGTCGCTGCACGACTCGCTTGAGCAGCCGCGCCTGCCGCAAGACCTGACGCCGCTCGGCGTGATCGCCTGCACCGACGAACTGCGCCCCGAACTGAAAGAAACGCTCAAGGGATTTGCTGAAGCCGGCGTTAAGCTCAAGGTGATTTCGGGCGACAACCCGCACACGGTCGCGGCGCTGGCGAAACAGGCAGGTTTTCCCGGAAACGTTCAAGCCGTTTCGGGGACGCAGCTTGCCGAAATGAGCGATTCGGAGTTTGAGCAGGCGGCAGATGAGGCGACGATCTTCGGGCGCATCACGCCGGAGCAGAAGGAAAAACTTGTCGACGCGCTGCGCAAGCGCGGGCATTACGTCGCCATGATCGGCGATGGCGTCAACGACGTGCTGTCGTTAAAGAAAGCGCATCTCGGCATCGCTATGCAGAGCGGCAGCGCGGCGACTCGCGGCGTTGCCGACATGATCCTGCTCAACGACTCGTTTGGCGCGCTGCCGCCTGCCTTCCTCGAAGGGCAGCGGATCATCAACGGGATGCAGGACATTCTGCGCCTGTTCATGACGCGCGCCGTGTACGTCGCGCTGCTGATCCTGTCGATCTCGGTCGTCGACGCCGGTTTTCCCTACGTGCCGAAGCACGTGTCGCTGCTGACGCTGCTCACGGTCGGCGTCCCGACATTCGCGCTGGCGGCGTGGGCGCGTCCCGGCAAGCAGCCAAAGCGCCTGCTGACGTCGGTGCTGCATTTTGTGTTTCCGGCGGCGATCACCGTGTTCGTCTTCGCGCTGCTGATCTACCTGTTCTATTTCGTCACGATCTACACGCAGTCGCTGACGATTCAGGTGACGCCGGAAGACATCGCTCTGTTCCAGCAGTACGCGGGCATCAACTACGAGCTGCCGACGCAGGACGCGGTGGCATTCGAAATGGCGTCAATCATTGCGCGGACGGCGCTGACGACGTTCACCGTTCTGACCGGGCTGCTGCTGATCGTGTTTGTCGAGCCGCCGCATCCGGTTTTCACCGGCGGCGACGAGCTAAGTTCGGACAAACGCCCGGCGTTCCTCGCCGTGCTGCTGCTGCTGGCGTTCGTCGTCATCAATGCTGTCGAGCCGCTGCGCGACTTCTTCGAGCTTATCATCCTGCGTCCGCAGGACTACGCCATGATCAGCGCGGCAGTTGTGGTCTGGGCAGTTATTCTGCGCTATGTCTGGCGCCGCCGTCTCTTCGAGCGGTTTCTGGGAATCGAGTTGAACTAGCTGGAAGGACGAACATCCTATCCCGTCTCAATGCTATCCCCCCATTTTTTGAGGGTCGGAAATCTTCCGCCTCATGATACGGTAGTGACGATATTCACACATGATAGCAACTGCACTTCACCGGTGCATTGAGACGAACACGAAGGCGAATTGAAGCCGGCGACCTGCACAAAAGGACGGCACGGGCTTCAATTTGCCTCGCTGAGAGGATGTTATGCTCGCAACGCATACAGATGAAAAGCTGACCAACGAGCCATCTAGCGCTGTATGGCATGTCGCCGAAACCGACGCGGTCGTGCGGCGGTTGAAACTGAACCTCAACGACGGGCTGACCGAAGCCGAAGCGCAGTCCCGCCTCGCCGAATACGGCGCGAACGAACTCGTCGAGCGCCGCCTGAAAAGCCCCCTCTCTATTCTCTGGGAACAGATCACCAACCCGCTCGTCCTGCTGCTGATCTTCGCGGCGGTCGTGTCGGCGATCCTCGGCAAAGCCGACAGCGTGATCGCCATTTCGGCGATCGTCGTCCTGAACGCCGTCCTTGGCGTGGTTCAGGAATACCGCGCCGAACAAGCGATGGCGGCGTTAAAGAAGATGGCAGCCCCGTTGGTGCGCGTTCGTCGTTCGGGGCGCGTGATGGACATCGAAGCGCGGCTGCTCGTCCCCGGCGACGCCGTCCTGCTTGAAGCGGGCAGCGTCATTCCCGCCGACGCGCGGCTGATGGAATCAGCAAATCTGCGCGTCGCCGAAGCCGCGCTGACCGGCGAATCACAGCCGGTTGACAAAGCGCCCGGCGTGATCGCCGACGAGAACGCGCCGCTCGGTGACCGCTCGAACATGGTCTACATGGGCACATCGGTAACTTATGGGCGCGGGACGGCGGTTGTTGTCGCGACGGGCATGAAAACCGAACTCGGTCGCATCGCTGAGCTGATCCAGTCGGTAGAGAGCGAAAAGACTCCGCTCCAGCGGCGGATGGATGAGCTGGGCGTCGTCCTGATCCGCGCGGCGCTGGTTGTCATGGGGATTGCCGTCGTCGTCGGCTTGATTGCCGGTGATACATTTCAAGACGTGCTGCTCAACGCCGTCGCCATTGCCGTCGCCGTCGTTCCCGAAGGGCTGCCTGCCGTCGTCACAATCGCGCTGGCGCTCGGCGCTCAGCGAATGCTTCGCCGCCACGCCCTGATCCGCAAGCTGCCCGCCGTCGAAACGCTCGGCTCTGTGACGACGATCGCCTCAGACAAGACCGGCACGCTGACCGAAAACCGCATGACGGTGACGATGGTCGATGTTGCCGGTTACCAGCAGTCGATCGATACGGTGGTCGCCGAAGGGATGCCCGCGCTGGTGCGCGCCAACGGCAACGGCGTCGCCACACAGCGCGCCTCGCAGGCGCTCCTTTTGGCGGGTGACGCGCTGTGCAACGACGCGGTGCTGGAACAGAAAGAGTTTGGTCAGTGGGTGACGATTGGCGACCCGACCGAAGGCGCGCTGCTGGTGGCGGCGGCGAAATTTGGGCTGGTCAAGCCGCATCTCGAGCGGGTGTTCCTGCGCGTCGCCGAAGTGCCGTTCGACTCCGAACGCAAGCGCATGACGACGATCCACACGCTCGACCCGAACGCCGCCCTCAACGAGACTGAAAGCTATCTGGCGAACCTGCTCGACATGCGCCCCGGCGACACGATTGCCTTCACTAAAGGCGCTGTCGACACGATGCTCGACGCCAGCGCCGAAGTGCTGTACGAAGGGCGCATCGTGCCGATGACGCAGGAATGGCACCGCCGTATTTCTGAAGCGAATGACCGGCTGGCGCAGAACGGCTTGCGCGTGCTCGGCATGGGCATGCGCCATCTGGAAAGCCTGCCCGCCGACGTGAGCGAGGCGACAATTGAAGGCGAACTGATCTTCGTCGGCATGGTCGGCATTATCGATCCGCCGCGCAGTGAGGTTAAAGAGGCGGTGCGCGTGGCGAAGGAAGCCGGTATCCGCCCGGTGATGATCACCGGCGACCACCCGCTGACGGCGTTCGCCATTGCCCGTGAACTGGGCATCGCCGACGAGGGCGCGCGCGTGCTCACCGGTCACGACCTCAGCAAGCTGTCGCCCGAAGACCTCGAAGGAGTCGTCGAAGACGTGTCGGTTTACGCCCGCGTGTCGCCGGAACATAAGCTGAACATCGTTCAGGCGCTTCAGCGCAAGGGGCACATCACCGCCATGACCGGCGACGGCGTCAACGACGCGCCCGCGCTCAAGCGCAGCGATATCGGCGTGGCGATGGGCATCACCGGTACGGCGGTGTCCAAAGAAGCGTCGGATATGGTGATCCTCGACGACAATTTCGCGACGATCGTCAGCGCGGTCGAGGAAGGGCGCACGATTTACGACAATGTGCGCCGCTTCATCAAATACCTGCTCGCCAGCAATACCGGCGAACTGATCGTGCTGCTGGTTACGCAGTTGATCGCCGGGATGACACTGCCGCTGACGACGCTGCAAATCCTGTGGATGAACCTGATCACCGATGGTATCCCGGCGCTGGCGCTCGGCGTCGAGAAAGCCGAACGCGGCGCGATGAAACGCCCGCCGTACGCGCCGAATGAGAGCCTGTTCGGGCGCGGGCTGGGGCGGCACATCCTGATCGTTGGGGCGCTGCTCGGCATCACCGGCGTGCTGTTTGGCTACTGGGCGTTCTCTAGCAACATCACGGCTGCCAACGGTGCGCCCGCGTGGAACACGATGGTTTTCATGTTCCTGACGATCGCGCAGATGGGACACGCGCTCGGCTTGCGCTCCCACCGCGAGTCGGTCTTCAAGATCGGGCTGCGCGGCAACCGCCTGCTGATCGGCGCGATCGTGCTGACGGTTGTGCTCCAGCTTCTGGCGGTGTACCTGCCGTTCTTCAACAACCTGTTCGGCACGAACCCGCTGACGCTTGGACAGCTCGCCATCTGTTTCGTCCTGAGCACGGTTGTGTTCTGGGGCGTTGAACTCGAAAAGCTGCTCGTCCGGCGCGGCGTGCTGGCGTAGTGTAGGCTAAAGGAACAACAACACCATGCAGTGCCCTGTAGATGGAACAACGCTCGTGATCACCGACCGGCAGGGGATTGAGATCGACTACTGCCCGAAATGCCGGGGAGTCTGGCTTGACCGCGGCGAGCTCGACAAGATCATCGAACGCGCGGCGCAGTACGAGGCGCAGCTTCGCACTGCACCCGCGCAGCCACAGACGACCTACGTTGACGACGATGACGACTCGCGCGAGTATTACCCGGAAAAGCCGAAACGCGATTACGGCGACTCTAATGACCGTCGCTATCCACGCAAGCGCCGCAGCTTCCTCGACGACATCTTCGACGTATTCGACTGACAACAAAAAAGCGGGGTAATTCCTGCTGCGCCACCCGACGCTCAAAGCGTCGGGCTGCAAGAAAAAAGCCCCGTGAACGGGGCTGCACAGCCGACTGAAGTCGGCTTTCTTTTTGAATGCCGGTGGCTTTGAGCCACCGGCGGAACTGGTGCCTTGATTCCTATAGTGCCTACTCCAGCACCAACTCGGGATTGAGCTGGTTGGCGCGCTCGCGTCGGAACTGCTGCGTGTACAGGCGGTAGTAATGCCCGCGCTGCTTGAGCAGTTCGGCGTGCGACCCCTGTTCGGAGATGCCGCCGTTCTCGATCACGAGGATGCGGTCGGCGCGGCGGATGGTCGACAGGCGGTGCGCGATGATGAAGCTCGTGCGCCCTTCCATCAGCGTTTCCATCCCCTGCTGTATCAAGGCTTCAGTCAGCGTGTCGACGCTCGACGTCGCCTCGTCCATGATGAAGATTTCCGGCTTCGCCAGCACCGCGCGCGCGAGGCTGATCAGCTGCTTCTGCCCGACCGAGAGCAGGTTGCCGCCCTCGCCGACCTGTTCGTCATAACCCTTTTCGAGCGTCATGATGAAGTCGTGCGCGCCTGCCATCTTCGCCGCCGCCTCGATTTCCAAATCGGTCGCGTCGAGCTTGCCGTAACGCAGGTTCTCGCGGATCGTCCCGCTGAAC
>JAEVZT010000534.1 GCA_023392115.1 Chloroflexota bacterium | reverse complement strand
CTTGCGCCCTTCCCTGAATTCGGGGAAGGGAGGCGAGCGCAGCGAGCGGGGATGGGGTTTATACAGGCGAATTGGCGTGTCGCTCCCACAACGTCCTGACATCGATCACATCGCGACGGCGACCGCGCTGGCGTAATCGGCGCTGTGCGTCAGGCTGATGTCCCACTGGCTTAAGCCAAGCTCGCGCGACAGCGCCGCCGCCGCGCCGTGCAGGTGGAGCGCCGGACGACCGCGCTCGCCGCAGCGGATCTCGATCTCCTGCCAGCTGACCGCGCCGATCCCCGTGCCGAGCGCTTTGGCGACGGCTTCCTTGCCCGCCAGCCGCGCCGCCAGCCGGTGCGGCTGATCCTCGCAGTCGGCGCGCTCGCCCGGCGTGAAGAAGCGGTTGAGAAAGCGTTCCCCGAATCGCTCGATCCCCTCGACAATTCGCCGATTCTCGATCAGGTCGATCCCGCAGCGCAGCACGGCACTATCCTTTTGTTTATTCGTCAAGCAAAGTTTTCTTATTTTGGCTAGAATGATTGTGTAAATCAAATCCCTGTTTGATTCGAAGGGCGGTGACACTTTGGCAGCTATCGACAAGCAGACCATGAACGGATCGCCGTCGCAAGCCGCGACGATCGATGTTCGCAGTCCAGTCACCGGTGAACTGATCGGCACGACGCCGATTACGACGCGCGAGGAAGTGGCAGCAGCCGTCCAGCGCGCGCGAGAGGCGCAGCCCGTCTGGCAGGCGATGGGCGTACGCGAGCGCGCCCGCCTGATGAATCGCTGGCGCAACATCCTGTATCAAGACAATAAACAGGCGATGCAGGTCATCCGCCGCGAGACGGGCAAGAACGACGCCAGCGCCTTCGTCGAACTGGCGGTGATGGACGCCTCGATCGATTATTACGTCAAGGAAGCCCCGCGCGTCCTTCGCCCGCAGACGCGCCGCCCTCTGTTTCCGCTGATCCAGCGCGCCCGCATGTATTACAAGCCGCTTGGCGTCACCGGCTTCATCGCGCCGTGGAACTATCCCTTTTTTCTGGCGATGATCGACATGACCGCCGCCTTGATCGCCGGCAACACCGCCGTCATCAAGCCGAGCGAAGTGACGCCCTTTAGCGCTATCTATGCCGTCGAACTGATGCGGCGAGCCGGCATCCCGCGCGACGTAGTGCAGGTCGTCACCGGCGATGGCACGACGGGCGCGGCGCTCGTCGACATGGTCGATTACATCTCATTCACCGGCAGCGCCGCGAACGGCAAGAAGGTGGCGCAGCGCGCGACCGAACGCCTGATTCCGTTCAGCCTTGAACTCGGCGGCAAAGACCCGGTCATCGTCCTGAACGACGCGAATCTCGATGCTGCCGCCAGCGGCTCGCTGCGCGGGGCGCTCGAAAACGCGGGGCAGATGTGCGTCAGCGTCGAGCGCGTGTACGTCGAATCCGGCATTTACGACGCCTTTGTCGACCGGGTGATCAGCTACGCGCAGACTCTCAAGATCGGTTCAGGCGACGGCTTCGACATCCACATGGGCAGCATGACCCATGAACGCGAACTGCTGCGCGCTGAAGCACACGTCGAAGATGCGCTCGCCAAGGGCGCGACGCTGCTTTACGGCGGCAAACGCCGTCCTGATCTGGGTCCACTGTTCTTCGAGCCGACGATTCTGATCAACGTCGACCACTCGATGAAGGTCATGTGCGAGGAGACGTTCGGTCCGATCCTGCCGATCATGCAGGTGCGCGACGCCGAAGAAGCGATCGCTTACGCCAACGACAGCGACTACGGGCTGTCGGCGACGATTTATACGAGCAATTTCAAGCGCGGCGAACAGCTCGCCCTGCGCTTGGAGAGCGGCGACGTCAGCATCAACCGCCCGCAGATCATCTTTGGCACGCCGTCGCTGCCAATGGGCGGTGAAAAGCAAAGCGGATTCGGACGGCGTAACGGGCGCGAAGGGCTGCTGCGTTTCGTCAAGACGCAGTCGATCATGATCGACTCGACGCTCGGCACGCTGCCCGCGCTGACGCACGCCGATCCGGTGACGCTGTGGGGCTTCCGCATCCTGCGCGTCATCCGTCGCTTCCTGCGCTTCGTATAGCAGGGCAGGTTTACTCCCGCTGTTCGTTGCTGATCAGCAGCCCGACGAGGAATGACGCCAGCGCGGCAATGATGCCGATGACGATCGTGCCGAGCTGTGCGTCGTTCTGGACGGCGGGCGACGGCGAGGTTGTTACGCGCGTCTGCTGCGCGGCGATCCCCTTGTCGGCGGGGACATAGTGGCGCTTGTCTGCTTCCGTACTGCCTTTGCGCTTCGAGTGCTGACCCTGCTTGGCGAGCGCCTCATCGCTGACGAACTGCGCGTTGTCGCTCGGGACGATCCGCGATCCATAGCGGTGGGCGTAGACCTGCGTGAACTCCGCGCCAAACAAGAGGATTTGCGCTGAGTAGTAGACCCACAGCAGCAAGACGACGAACGATCCCGCCGCGCCATAAGACGATGACACGCTGCTTTGCGCGAGGTATAAGCCGATCAGGAACTTGCCGATCGTGAACAGCAGCGCGGTCACGGCAGCGCCCATCCACACGTCGCGCCATGCAATCTCGACATCCGGCAGCACCTTGTAGATTGCCGCGAACAGCAGCGTAATCACGCCGAACGAGATGACCTGATTGAGAATTTGCAGGAAAATGCCCCCACCCGGCAGCAGATCCGCCATCCACGTATTGAGCGCGGTCAGCGCCGTGCTCAAGATCAGCGACACCAACAGCAGAAAGCCGACCCCCAGCACCATAGTGAAGGACAGAAAGCGGCTGCGAAGAGTCGCCATAATGCCCTGATTCGGTTTTGGTTCGACGCCCCAAATGGTATTCAGCGCGTCCTGAAGCTGCCCGAACAAACCGGCAGCGCCGAGCAGCAGCGTCACCACGCCGATGAGCGACGCCAGCCCGCCGGTTTCTTCCTGCGCGGAAGCCGCGAGCATGTCCTGAATAGCGCTCGCCGCTTCCGCGCCGACAACTTCCTGAATCTGGGTGTCAAGCTGACCGCGCACCGCGTCTTCGCCAAATGCGAGGCTGGCGATTGCGATCACAACGATCAGCAGCGGGGCGATCGAGAACGCTGTGTAATATGCCAGCGCCGCCGCCAGTCGCGGGGCTTTGTCCTCGTTCCATTCCTTGAATGTGTCCTTGAGCAGGCTGAACAGCAATTTTATCCGCGACATTGATCACTCCACGCCGATATTCATTCTAATTGAAATTAATTATAGTCGAGATCGATGTCGGAAAACGCTTTTTGATCGTATTTTCTAAACTCCCGTACACTGAAAGCAGACACGTCAACATAGTCCTCACGGAGCGAGAGCAAACGTAATGTCTTCGTTTTTGCAGCGTAAACTGAATGAACAGGCGGGAAAAGACCCGAATGTCGCCCGGCAAACGGGCTTCGAGCGCCCGACGGAAACGCCCGCTGAGGCGGTCGAGCGCGCGTCACACGCAGCGCCGGTCGCGTCGGTTCAGGTGAATGATCCGGACAAGCAGCACACGCCGCCGAAGATCGCCTACTTGCGCAAAATGCTGCGTTCGAAGGTGCTCAAGACGCCCGACGAAGCCGATTACTGGGAACGCACCGATCCCGACAAGATGGCGACGATCGTAGAGCGCCTGCAAGCGGTTCTCGACAAGATCGCCGTCGAGCGCCGTGACTACCGGGTGACGCCCGACGAATTCGCCCTGCTCCGGCAAGCGATCCTTGATGACGTGCTCGGTTTCGGCGCTATCGAGCCGCTGGTGCGCGACAAACAGTGTTCTGAAATCATGGTCAACGGCGCGAATACGATCTTCGCCGAGGTCAACGGGAAGCTCGTCGAAACGCAGTACACGTTCGACGACGAAGACCACATTTTGTGGACGGCGCATCGCATCGTCCGCCCGTTGAGCCGCCAGTTGAACCGCGAGAATCCAATGGTTGACGCGCGCTTGCCCGATGGGTCGCGCGTGCATATCGTCACATCGCCGTCGGCAATCAACGGCACGACGATCACGATCCGCAAGTTCCCCGAAAAGCGCCTGACGATTGAAGACCTGCTGCGCTTCGGCTCGCTGACGCACGATGTCGCTGACTTTTTAGAGGCGTGCGTGCGGACGCGCCTGAACATCGTCGTTTCCGGCGGCACAGGCTCCGGCAAGACGACGCTGCTTAACGTCTTGAGCGCATACGTCCCCGACGACGAGCGCATTGTGACGATCGAGGACGCGGCAGAACTCCAGTTGTGGCAGCGGCACGTCGTCCGCCTTGAAACCGCGCCGCCGATCCCCGGCGGTGATGGCAAGACCGGACAGCTCACGATCCGCGACTTAGTGCGAGGGTCGCTGCGTATGCGCCCGGATCGCGTCGTCGTCGGCGAGTGCCGCGGCGGCGAAGCGTTCGACATGCTCCAAGCCATGAATACAGGGCATGACGGCTCGCTGACGACGATCCACAGTAACACCCCGCGCGACTGCGTTGCCCGCCTTGAAACGCTGTGTTTGATGTCCGGCATGGATTTGCCGGTGCCCGTCATCCGCCGACAGATCGTCAGCGCGATCGACATGGTGATCCAGATCACGCGCATCAAGGACGGCTCGCGCAAGGTCACGCAGATCACTGAGATTCAGGGCATGGAAGGCGAAAACGTCACCCTGCAAGACCTGTTCTTGTACCGCCTGCCCGGTCAAACGGCGCTGGCGGCGTCATCCGCGCCCGGCGGTAAGCTCGAGTCGCTCGGCTTCCGCCCGAAGTTCATCGACAGGCTGGAAGAGAACGGCTTCCGGCTCGGCGCGCGCATCTTCGGTATGGGTGTGCAGCGATTTTAGCAGGACGTAGGTGTTAGATTCTGGGGATATGACCCCCTCACCCCAACCCCTCTCCCCCGAATTCAGGGGCGAGGGGCTAAAGAAGCAATTTGGGTTTTCTCCCCTCCCTGAATTCGGGGAGGGGACGAGGGTGGGGTCTTAGTAGGGCTTTACTGCGTCGGCTGGTCGCCGTCTTCGTAGTCGCTGATCATCGCGGCGGCTGGCGCGTCAATCGCCGGCGTGCGTCCCGCCATCAGTTCTTCGAACGTCGTGCGATCCAGCGTTTCCTGCTCGATCAGAATCTTGGCGATCATGTCGAGCTTGGTGTGGTTTTCCTGCAGGATCGACTTCGCGCGCTGGTAGCTGGTCTGAAGGATGCGCTTGACCTCGTTGTCGATCTCCTCAGCCGCCTGCTCGCTGTAGTCGCGCTGCTCGTACAGGTCGCGCCCGAGGAACAGCGATCCCGTGCCGCCGCCGAACGTGCGTGGTCCGAGCGTGTCGCTCATGCCGTACTGCGTGACCATGCTGCGGGCAAGCTGCGTGGCCATTTGCAGGTCGTTGCTCGCGCCGGTCGTGAACTGGTTGAAGATGATCTCCTCAGCCGCGCGCCCGCCCATCGTGGCGACGATCTGATCCTCGAATTCTTCGCGCGAACGCAGGAAGGCATCGTTTTCAGGCAGCGACATCACGTAGCCGCCGGCGCGACCGCGCGGCACGATCGTGATCTTGTGTACTGGGTTGGCATGTTCAAGCAGGTGATGCAGGATGGCGTGACCGGCTTCGTGGAAGGCGATCGAGCGCTTTTCCTTGTCGGAAATGACGCGGGTCTTGCGTTCGGGACCCATGATCACGCGCTCCATGCTCTCCTGAAGCTCGCTCATGCCGATCGACTTCTTGTTGCGCCGCGCCGCGAGGATCGCCGCCTCGTTGATCAGGTTTTCCAGATCAGCGCCGGAGAAGCCGGGCGTGATGCGGGCGATCGCCTCAATATCGACATCTGCCGACAGCGGCTTGCCCTTGGCGTGTACCTTGAGGATATCCTGCCGCCCCTTGAGGTCGGGGTTATCCATGACAACCTTGCGGTCGAAACGACCGGGACGCAGCAGTGCCGGGTCGAGGATGTCGGGACGGTTGGTCGCCGCGATGATGATCACGTTCGTGCCCGTCTCGAAACCGTCCATCTCGACGAGAATCTGGTTCAACGTTTGCTCGCGCTCGTCGTGACCGCCGCCCAAGCCCGCGCCGCGATGCCGACCGACGGCGTCGATTTCGTCGACGAAGACGATCGCCGGGGCTTCGGCTTTGGCGCGCTCGAACAGGTCGCGGACGCGGCTCGCGCCGACGCCGACGAACATCTCGACAAACTCCGAACCGGAAATGCTGAAGAACGGCACGCCGGCTTCACCGGCGACGGCGCGTGCCATCAGCGTCTTGCCGGTGCCGGGCGGACCGACCATCAGCACGCCCTTGGGAATGCGCGCGCCGAGGCGGATAAACTTTTCAGGTTCTTTCAAGAACTCGACGACTTCCGCCAGTTCCTGCTTCGCTTCTTCCGCGCCGGCAAC
>JAEVZT010000532.1 GCA_023392115.1 Chloroflexota bacterium | reverse complement strand
CTTCATCCTCGAAGGCGACAGCGCGCCGATTCTTGTCGACTGCGGTTCAAACCCGCTGGGGAAAATCCATAAGCTCGGCATCCGTGACGAGTCGCTGCAAGACATGATTCTGACCCACTTCCACCCGGATCACGTTTCCGGCGTGCCGAACATGCTCATGCATATGTGGCTGCTCGGTCGCAAAGCGCCGCTGCGGGTTTACGGTCTGAACCACTGCGTCAACCGTGTCGAAGACATGATGATGTTTTTCTCGTGGGATACGTGGCCAAATTTCTTCCCGGTGACCTTCCACCGCATTCAGGAGCGCAACCACGCGCCGCTGTTGGAAAACGACGATTTCCGCATCACCGCGTTCCCGACACGCCATTTCATTCCGACCATCGGCATGCGGATCGAGAATAAGCGCAACGGCAACGTGCTCGCGTATTCGTGCGACACCGAGCCGATCCCCGGATTGATTGAGCTGGCGCGCGACGCCGACATGCTGATCCACGAGGCGGCGGGGAAGGGCGCGGGACATTCAAGCGCGCGGCAGGCGGGCGAGATCGCTGCCGAAGCCGGGGCGAAATCGCTCTACCTGATCCATTATCAGGTGTGGAACACCGACCCCCGCCCCCTGATCGATGAGGCGCGCGAGGTCTACGCGGGTCCCATCTACCTGTGCAAGGACTTCGACACTTACGAGTTTTGACGCGCCCGCATTAATTTCTAATGCAATTCTGACCTTTTTCGCGCTTTCAGCCGTCCCAATCTTATAGTTCTTTTACACATACAAGGTAGACTAGACACTATTTCTAGCTGCCGAGGAAATCCCCAATGTTTTCTGAAGGCTCCATGCAGGAGAAGAAACGTCCAAGTGATCTCGGTTCCGGGCGGCAGTGGATGGTTCAGGGATACACTGTCTGGCTGACACGGCGGCGGTTTGAGCCGCCGACGGATGTAATCGAGCTGGCGGACAAGATCGTCGTGCTGGTCGAGATCGCCGGCATGCGCGCGAACGATTTCAACGTCGCGCTGAACGCCAATCAGCTCGTGATCACGGGCATGCGCGAGCATCCCCCGTTCCAGAATGCCGCCTACCATCAGGTTGAGATCAATTATGGTGAATTTCGCGTCGAAGTGACTTTCCATTGGGCAGTCCAGCAGGAAGGGGTCAGCGCAAGCTACCGCGACGGCTTCTTGCAGGTCGAACTGCCGCGCGTCCCCGAAAGTCGGATCCGCGTCGTGGGAGAATAGGAAAACCGCATGACTGAAACCCCGAAATCGCCTGTCATCGACGATCTGTCGGATGAACAGGATGTCCACGTGACGACGGGTGAGAATGGCGAAGAGACGGAACTGAACATCCCCGCCGAACTGCCTATCTTGCCGCTGCGCGGCATTGTCGTCTATCCGCAAACGGTGATTCCGCTGACGGTGGGACAACCGCGCAGTATCAAACTCGTCGACGAGGTCGTCAGCGGCGATCGGCTTGTCGGCTTGGTCACGTCGAAAGACGCCGAACTTGAGACGCCGGGACCCGACGACATCTACCGCGTCGGCACGATTGCCTCAATTCACCGCCTGTTCCGCGCGCCGGATGGCACGATTCGGATGCTGGTGCAGGGGTTGGGGCGGATTGAAGTCGATGAATTCACGGCGACAGAGCCGTACCTGAAGGCGAAAGTTCACGCCATTCCCGAGGTGGTTGAAGAATCGCTTGAGGTCGAGGCGCTGACGCGCAACGTCGTCGATATGTTTACGCATCTGGCGGAGCTTGTGCCGAGCATCCCCGGCGAGCTGATCTCGTCGGCGATCAATGTTGACGATGCGCTCCAGCTGGCGTACACCATTTCGACCTACATTCGCATCGATCTCGAAGAGGCGCAGGCGATCCTCGAACTTGAAAGCACTGAAGCCAAGCTGCGCCGCTTGATGACGCTGTTGAGCAAGGAAATCGAAGTCCTCGAACTCGGTCGCAAAATCCAGACGGAAGCGCAGACCGAGATGGAGAAGATGCAGCGCGAGTACTATCTGCGCGAGCAGTTGAAGGCGATCCAGCGCGAGCTCGGTGAAGGCGACGAGCAGACGGTCGAGGTCGAGGAGTTCCGGCGCAAGATCGCCGAGTCAGGCATGACCGAAGAAGCCCGTAAGGAAGCCGAGCGCGAACTTGACCGCTTGTCCAAGCTGCCGACGGCGGCGGCGGAATACGGCGTCATTCGCACCTATCTCGACTGGCTGACCAGCCTGCCGTGGAATCAGCGTTCGGACGACAACCTCGACATCCAGCACGCGCGCCACGTCCTCGACGAGGATCACTACGGGCTGAAAGACATCAAGGAGCGCATCCTCGAATACCTCGCCGTGCGCAAGCTGCGCATGGAGCGGATGGGCGAACTCGATACCCAGACCACCGATTTCGACCGCGTCCGCCGCGAGCGTCAGGGCGCGATCCTGTGCTTCGTCGGTCCGCCCGGCGTCGGCAAGACGTCGCGCGGGTCGTCAATTGCCCGCGCGATGGGGCGCAAGTTCATCCGCATGAGCCTCGGCGGCGTGCGCGATGAAGCCGAAATTCGCGGCTTCCGGCGGACGTACATCGGCGCGATGCCCGGACGCATCATCCAGACGATTCGCCGCGCCGAGACGCGCAACCCGATCATCATGCTCGACGAGGTCGATAAGCTGGGGCGCGACTTCCGCGGCGACCCGGCGAGCGCGCTGCTCGAAGTGCTTGACCCGGAGCAGAACAGCGAGTTCCGCGACCATTATCTCGACGTCGCCTTCGACCTGAGCGAGGTCATCTTCATTACGACGGCGAACGAACTCGAACCGATCCCCGGACCGCTGCGCGACCGTATGGAGATCATCCAACTCAGCGGCTACACCGAGCAGGAGAAAATCGCCATCGCCCAGCAGTACCTCGTCCCGCGCCAGATTCGTGAGAATGGGCTGCGCTCCGATGAGGTGGAAGTCACGCGCGACGCGCTGCAAGTCATCATCCGCGACTACACGCGCGAGGCGGGCGTCCGCACGCTCGAACGCGAAGTCGGGCGCGCCATGCGCAAGATCGTCACGCGGATCGCCCAAGGCGAGACTGAAAAGGTGATCATCGACGGCGAGACGCTGCGCGATCTGCTCGGCAAACCGCGTTACGGCTACCGCACCGAAGCCGAAGAACGCACCGATCGCCCCGGCGTGGCGACGGGGCTGGCGTGGACGCCGTTCGGCGGTGATGTGCTGTATGTTGAGGCGGCGTTCATGCCGGGAAGCAAGGGCTTCCAGTACACGGGGCAGCTGGGAGAAGTCATGCAGGAGAGCGCGCGCATCGCCCTGAGCTACATTCGCTCAAAGGCGGACACGTTCGACCTGCCGAAGGAGTTCTTCGAGAAGAATGATATCCACCTGCACGTGCCGGAAGGCGCGACGCCGAAGGACGGTCCTTCGGCAGGCGTGACGATGACCGTCGCGCTGGCATCGCTGCTGACCGGGCGATCGGTGCGCGGCAATGTCGCCATGACCGGCGAGATCACGCTGCGCGGCAAAGTCCTGCCGGTCGGCGGCATTAAGGACAAGGTGCTGGCAGCCGATCGCAACGGGCTTGACACGATCATCCTGCCGCGGAAGAACGAGAAAGACCTCGACGACCTGCCGCAGGACGTGCGCGACAAGCTGACGTTTGTCCTTGTCGAAAGTATCGACGAGGCGTTCGGCGCGGCGCTGGTTGGCGATGGTTTTGCTCATAGACAGTCCGAGGAGAACCGGGTACACTCGGAAGCATAAAGCGAGTCCATTCGGAGCGCGGCGTGACTCGCCGCGCTCTGTCTTTTTTGAAAGGGGTCAAAGTTGCCGACGGTCTTCATCGTTGACGATGACCGCACCACGTCAAAACTGCTGCAAACCCTTCTCGAACTCGACGGGTTTCAGGTCGTCACCGTCCTGCGTGGCTCCGATGTGCTCACGAAGGCTCGCCAGCTTCCTCCCGACATCTTCCTGATCGACTACAACCTCGCCGATACCGATGGCATCGAAGTCATCCGCGCGCTGCGCGGCGATACGCATTTTTCGCGCACGCCGATCGTCATGACATCGGGCATGGATGTCGAACACGAGGCGGTTGACGCCGGCGCGACGTGTTTCATCGTCAAGCCATTCGACCCGGACGCCCTGTCGCAGCGCCTCAAAGAGATGTTGTAGCCATTTCCTGAAGCACCCGGCGCGCGATCACCAGCCGCTGGATTTCGCTTGTCCCCTCGCCAATCGTCATCAGACGCTGATCGCGGTAGATGCGCTCGACTGGAAACTCGCGGCTGTAACCGTAGCTGCCGTGAATCTGGATTGCGTTGCGCGCCACCTTTTCGGCGACTTCACTCGCCATCAACTTGCCCATCGCGGCGGCTTTGGTGAAATCCTTGCCCTGATCTTTGAGCCACGCGGCGCGCAGCACCATCAGGCGCGCGGCGTCGATTTCGAGCGCGGCGTCGGCAATCATCCAGTGGATCGCGTGATGTTCGGCGATCGGCTTGCCGAAGGCGCGCCGCTGCTGCGCTTACCTGACGGCTTCTTCGAACGCCGCCTGCGCCAGCCCGATGCTCAACGCGCCGATGCCGATGCGCCCATTGTCGAGCGTCTGCATCGTCATGTGGAAGCCGCGCCCGACTTCACCGAGCAGCGAGTCGAGCGGGACGCGCACGTTATCGAAACTGAGCATGTGCGTCGGCGAGCCTTTCAAGCCCATCTTCTTTTCGGGCGGGTGGATCGTCAGCCCCGCCGCCGTCGTGTCGACGAGGATGATGCTGAAGCCGCGCGTGCCGCCTTCGCGGTCAGTGCGGCAGAGGACGTTGATCACCGGCGCGCGTCCGGCATTCGTGATCCACGCTTTCGAGCCGTCGATCACCCAGCAGTCGCCGTCGCGCCGCGCCGTCGTCTGGACACCGTTGAGCAGGTCTGAGCCGGCGTTTGGCTCGGTCAGCGCCAGCGCGCCGAGGTGCTCGCCGGCGGTCAGCTTGGGAAACCAGCGCGCCTGCTGTTCGGGCGTGCCCCAGCGTTCGATCGGCGCGCAGCCAAGCCC
>JAEVZT010000530.1 GCA_023392115.1 Chloroflexota bacterium | reverse complement strand
GCCGTGGGCGATCTGGATCATGGTTGTGTTCATCATCATTGCCGTATTCGTGACCACCAAGACGCCGTTCGGACGGCAGGTTTACGCGGTCGGCGGGAACGAGCGCGCTGCCGAACTATCGGGCGTGCGCGTCAACCGCGTCAAAGTTCTCGTCTATGTGATTTCCGGTTTCTGTGCCGCTGTCGTCGGCATCATCATCACGTCGCAGCTTGTCGCGGCGCACCCCGCCACTGGCAACAGCTATGAGCTGAACGCGATCGCCGTCGTCGTGCTCGGCGGCGCGTCGCTGAATGGCGGGCGAGGCTCGATCTTCGGCACGATCATCGGCGCATTCGTGATCGGCGTGCTCAACAACGGCATGGTGTTGATCGGGCTGTCGGAGTTCGCGCAAACGGGCATCACCGGGTTTGTGATCGTTGCTGCGGTAGTTCTCGACCAGTTCCAGCAACGGCTTCAGCGTCAGCTTGCGCTTCAGCAGGCGACGGCGCAGGTAGTTGATAGCATCAAAGGGAAGGAGGCTGCCTGACCGAATGCTCCAGATACATTGGATGGCTGTTTCGCAGTATGCGTTTTGATACAGGTTATTTAGGAGGCAAGATGTCTAAGTTTAAAGGGCTGTTTCTTCCGGTACTGCTGCTTGTTGCGCTGGTGACAATGGCGGCTGTTCCGGTCATGGCACAGGCAGACGACGTGCCGATGGGCGATGGCGAGCTGATCGTGATCATCACGCCGTCGCATGACAACCCGTTCTTCAAGTCGGAAGCGGACGCAGCGCAGGCGCGGGCGGAAGCGCTCGGTTATGAGACGCTGGTGCTGATCCACGACGACGACCCGGCACTGCAAGACCAGCACTTCGACACGGCAATCGCGCGCGGCGCGGCGGCGATCATCGCCGACAACGCGGGCGCGGATGCGACGATCGCGGCGGTGCAGAAGGCAGCGGACGCGGGCATTCCGACGTTCCTGATCGACCGTGAGATCAACACGACCGGCGTAGCGCTGGCACAGATCGTGTCGGACAACTATCAGGGCGCGGTGCTGGGTGCTGAAGAATTCGTGCGCTTGATGGGTGAAGAAGGCGAGTACGTCGAGCTGTTGGGACGCGAGACGGACACGAACGCGCACATCCGGTCGCAGGGGTACAACGACGTGATCGGGCAGTACCCGGACATGGTGAAGGTGGCGGTGCAGTCGGCGAACTGGTCGCAGACGGAAGCCTTCGACGTGATGCAGACGATCATTCAGGCGAACCCGAACATCAAGGGTGTGATTTCGGGCAACGACACGATGGCGCTGGGCGCAGCGGCGGCTTTGCAGGCGGTGGGCATGACTGACGTGATTGTCGTCGGTTTCGACGGCAGCCCGGACGTGATGGAAGCGATTCGACAGGGGACGATTCAGGCGACGGTCTTGCAGCCGGCGGCGTTCATCGCCGAAGTGGCAGTTGAACAGGCGAGCGTCTACATTCAGACTGGCGAAGCGCCGGCTGAAGAGAAGCAGTCGGTGCCGTGCGAACTGATCACCCCCGAGAACGTTGACGAGTACGGCGTCTTCGCCCGCCTCGGCGACGAGTAATCAGGCTTTTGGGAGAGGCAGCGACTAGCTGCCTCTCTCCCCATGAAAAGTGATGAACCGGCTTGCTTGCATACGAATAATTCCCACCTTGTTTCTACTAGCTCGAATACCGTTTATTGGATTACGGGGGAACTATGCAGGCGCATGAACTGAAACTGAAATCCGTTCAATACCGTCGTTCCATCCTCAAAATGATCAAAACCAGCGGCGCAGGTCATACGGGTGGCAGCATGTCCTGCATCGACATTCTCAACGTGCTTTATAACCACGTGATGAATGTCTCTCCGGAAAACTTCGACGACCCCGACCGCGACCGCTACATCCAGAGTAAGGGGCACTCGGTGGAAGCCCTATACGCCGTGCTGGCGGATAAAGGTTTCTTCCCGGTTGAAGACTTGGAGACGCTGAACCGCTACCAGTCGCACTACATCGGACACCCGACGCGCAAGGTTAACGGCGTCGAGCAGAACACCGGCGCGCTCGGTCACGGGCTGTCGCTGGCGGTCGGGACGGCGCTGGCGGCAAAGCTCGACGGACGCTCATACCGCGTCTACACGCTGCTCGGCGACGGCGAACTGGCGGAAGGCTCAAGCTGGGAAGCGTCGATGAGCGCCGCGCACCACAAGCTTGACAACCTGATCGTGATCGTCGACCGCAACCGCCTGCAGATCACCGCGTCGACCGAGCAGGTCAATGCGCTCGAACCCCTGCATCAGAAGTTCGAGGCGTTCGGGTTTGCCGTCCGAGAATGTGATGGCAACGACGTTGAAGACCTTGTCCGCGCGTTCGAGCAGACGCCATTTGAACCGGGAAAGCCGAGCCTGATCATTGCTAACACGACCAAGGGCAAGGGCGTCAGCTTCATGGAAGACACGGTGAAATGGCATCATCGTGTTCCTGTCGATGCCGAGTATGACGCGGCGCTGCGCGAACTGAATCAGTTGGAAGAGGCGATGAAGGTGGTGAACGGTGGACTACGGTAAAGCAAACCTCGACGTTTTCGCGGAGACGCTGCTCGAACTGGCGAAGGCTGATCGCGATGTGCTCGTCGTCACCAGCGACTCGCGCGGGTCGGGGAAGCTCGTACCGTTTGGCGAAGCCCTGCCGCACCAGCACATCGAAGTCGGCATCGCCGAACAGAATCTGGTCGGCGTCGCGGCGGGGCTGGCATCGACGGGCAAGCACGTTTTCGCCGTCTCGCCCGCGTGCTTTTTGACGGCGCGCGCCCTTGAGCAGATCAAGAACGATGTCGCCTATTCCGACAACCCGGTCAAGGTGATCGGCATCAGCGCCGGCGTGAGCTACGGCGCGCTCGGCACGACACACCATTCGCTGCACGACTACGCGGCGCTTCGGGCGATCAATAACATCGACATCGTCGCGCCCGCCGATAATTTTGAAACCCGCGCAGTCATCCGTGCCGCCGTCAACCATCCTAGACCCGTGTACATTCGCTTTGGCAAGCGCCCAATGTTGAATCTGCACGCGCCGGACACAGACTTCCAGATCGGCAAGGCGATTACACTGCGCGAGGGGAACGACGTGACCTTCGTCGCGATAGGTGAAACTGTCGCGCCCGCCATCCTTGCCGCCGATCAGCTTGCGGGTGAGGGCATTTCGACGCGTGTCATCAGCATGCACACGCTCAAACCGTTTGACGAAGCGGCGCTGCTGGCGGCGGCACGCGACACCCGCGTTCTGATCACGGTTGAGGAACACAGCATTTACGGCGGACTAGGTGAGCGGTGCGCGTCGGTACTGTTTGAAAACCGCGCCTTCCCCCAGTTCAAGATCGTCGGTTTCCCCGACGAATACATGGCAACCGGCAGTCAGGCGGAAGTGTTCGCGCATTACGGCATCACGCCCGATGGTTTGGCGCAGACCGCGCGAACGCTGCTTCAGCACGAGCCGACTTTGTAGACATGATGTATTTGTGAAGGACGAAATGATGAACTACGCAGACATGACGCTCGGCGTCATCGTGGGCAACCGTGACTTCTTCCCCGACCGGCTGATCACCGAGGGGCGGCAGGACATCCTCGAAGTCCTGTCGGAACTGGGCATCAACGTCGTCATCCTCGACGTAGACGCGACGAAACTCGGCGCTGTCGAAACGTGGGCGAACGCCAAAGCGTGCGCTGATCTGTTCAAGCGCAACGCCGACCGAATCGACGGCATTCTCGTGACGCTGCCGAATTTTGGCGACGAAAAAGGCGTCGCCGACACGATAAAGCTGTCGGGCTTGAACGTGCCGGTGCTGATTCAGGCGTATCCCGATGAACTCGACAAACTCTACGTTGAGCGCCGCCGCGACGCCTTCTGCGGCAAAATCTCGGTCTGCAACAACCTGTACCAGTACGGCATCCCGTACACGCTGACGCGCAGCCATACGGTTCACCCGAAGACCGAAGAATTCAAGCAAGACCTCGTCGATTTTCTCGGCGTGTGCCGGGTCGTGAACCATCTGCGCAGCGCGCGCCTCGGCGCGATCGGCGCGCGACCGAATGCGTTCAACACGACGCGCTACAGCGAAAAACTGCTGCAAGCGTTCGGCATCAGCGTGAGCACGATCGACCTGTCCGAGGTGTTTGGGCGCGCCAACAAGATCGCCGATAACGCTCCCGCAGTCCGCGAAAGCCTTGACCGGATCCATGCCTACGTGCGCACCGATCAAGTGCCGTCGGAAGCCGTCGTCAAGCAGGCGAAGCTGGCGGTCGTGATCGACGACTGGATGCGCGACCTCGACATCGTCGCCTCGGCGATCCAGTGCTGGACGTCGCTGCAAGCCAACTACGGCGTCAACGTCTGCACGATCATGAGTATGATGAGCGAGTCGCTGATGCCGAGCGCGTGTGAAGTGGATGTGACCGGTGTGACGTCGATGTACGCGCTCCAGCTCGCGCGGCTCAGCCCGAGCGCGCTCGTCGACTGGAACAATAACTACGGCGACGACCCGAACAAGTGCATTCTGTTCCACTGCGGCAATTGGGCGAAGAGCTTCCTCGGTGATCAGGCGCGCATGTACAACGCGCCGATCCTCGGCACGACGGTTGGCGTCGAAAACACCTACGGCACAGTTGAAGGCAAGACGCCCGCCGGTCCGTTCAGCTACGCGCGCATCACGACCGACGACCGCAACGGGCAGATCAAGGCGTATGTCGGCGACGGGAGTTTCCTCGACGATCCTGTCGAGACGTTCGGCAGCCGCGCGGTCGTTGAAGTGCCTGACCTACAAAAGCTGATGCGTTACGTGTGCAAGAACGGCTTCGAGCATCACGCGGCGATGACCAACACCTACACGGCGTCGATTCTCAACGAGGCATTCACCACTTACTTCGGTTGGGACACGTACTACCACTGTAACTAAAGCGGAGCGAAGAAGTGCCGAGTGCTGAGTACTGAGGAAGGGATACACGCCCCGATCTCAGTACTCAGCGGCGGACGAGAAGGTTATCAATAGTTCGCTGTCAGCACCGGCTGGCAGGCGTCCGACTTCAGGTGCTCGATCAGGTCGTGGAGCATCGCCGCCGCGATCGGCTGGTAGGCGATCGTTTCGCGGATGCGGTAGGTTGTCATGATAACGCGCCCGCGCCCGTAGCGGAACTGCACCGTATGCAGCGCCGGGTGACGCAGCCAGCCAGCGATCTGTCCCGCCAGAAAATCATCCTGTACCGCCGCGTCGGTCATGGGCAGCCCGAGAATCACGCCGACCGGCATCACGTCCATAAAGGGCAGGGTGAGCGGATTGCTCACCTGCAAGCGTTTGTGTATATCCGTCCGCAGCCAGCTAAAACTGGTGATCCAGTTGCCGCTGTAAGCGCCGCCGCGCCCTTGCCGCCAGAAGAAGGGGCTTCCCGACGTGTTGCTCAAGAAGAGCATGTCGCCGCCGCCGCGCACCCATGCCAGCATGTCGGCTGTGGGGTGATCGGTGACGATCAGGCGTGTGTCGGACGACAGCGAACGCCTGACCTCGTAGCCGAACGCTCGCATAGCGCGTTCGAATGATCCCGGCGCGCTGTCTTCCTCTGCCTGCCAGTCGAGGTTCTCTGTCGGCATCTCG
>JAEVZT010000523.1 GCA_023392115.1 Chloroflexota bacterium | reverse complement strand
TCTGCGCGAAGTGCTGGTGCTGGTCGCCGATTTTGACGGATTGGCAGCTCAGGCGAGTGACGCCGAGTTTCAGTGGCAGGTGATGCTCTCGGAAGCGGCGGCTGCCCTCGGCGAGGCTGTCAACCTCCGCATCGAGAGCATCCCGCAGGTCATTCGCAGCGACGACGAAGCGCGGCGGCTGAGCGACGGCTATCAGGCGACGCTGGTCATTTGGGGGCGCGTGAGCACGGCATTCGCCGAAACGCACGTCACGCTGACGCCGCGCTGGGCGCTCGAGGGCGTGCCGCGCGACGAGACGGACGTGATCGCCGTTCCGGATGAACTCGTCGCGTTCATCGCCTTCGACGAGGATGCCGCCTACGCGCAGAGCTTGATCATGGCGCAGCTCGCCTATTTTAGCGACGACATGCGCGCCGCGCTGCCGCACATCGACGCGGCGCTGTCGCTGGTTCCCGCGCAGCGCGAAGCCTTCGTCGGCAGCGCCAACCTGTACTTCTACCGCGCTTACATCTACCAGAACCTGATCGGCTACCACGAGCAGGCGCTGGCGGATTACAACAGCGCGCTGCGATTCGACTCTGGCAGCGCCGCCGCCTACAACAACCGGGGCTTAGTCTTTCTGGCACAGGAGCGTCCCGAGCGCGCCCTGTCTGACTTCACACGCGCCCAGCGCTTGATCCCGAATAGCCCCGTGCCGCACAACAATCGAGGTGTCGCTTATGACCGCATGGGAGACTTCAGCCGGGCGATCGCCGATTACGATACCGCGCTGGCGCTCGACCCGGTCTACGCGCGCAGCTACCGCAACCGCGGTTGGGCGGTCGCCGCGCTTGAGGACTACGGGCGCGCGCTCGGCGACTACGACCGCGCGATCCAGTTCGCGCCGAGCTACGCGCTGGCGTATTACACGCGCGCGTCGACCTATCAGGGGCTGGGGCAGCTTCAGCGCGCCCTGACCGATTACGATCGTGCCATTCAGCTCGATCCGCATAACGACGCCGCCTATTTCATGCGCGCCCTCGTGCGTGAGGGGCTGCGCGACTTTCCGGCGGCTGCGCGCGACATGATGGAGTATGTGCAGGCGCGGCAGGCGGAAGGCGTGCGCGACCAGTCGCTGCTGTTCGCCAACAGCTTGCGCGTTCGCGCGGATGCAGGGACGGTGTACTATCTACCGGTCTATGGCTTCGCTAACCAGAGGCTGACAGTGAGCGTCACGTCACCCGACGGGCGCGTCGATCCGATGCTGCTGCTGCTCGACCCGCAGAATACGCCGCTGACGTATCACGACGACATCAACGCCGCGCAGGGCGACTACAACGCGCAGCTCCGCGGCTTTCTGCTGTCGACCAGCGGCGAGTTCACGCTTGTCGTCACCCACGCCTATGGTGGGAGCGACGGGTTTATCGACATTCTCGTCAGCCGGACACAGTAGCGCACCATAGGATAGGAAATATCACCACCACTCCAAACGCCGCTCGGACACTTCCGGGCGGCGTTTTTGATCCACAAGATTCGCGGCATCAATCAGTTTGAATCAACTTCTTCTATTACACGATCTTACTTTTTAGGTCTCTAGACTGTAATGAAATATTAGGCATGATGTGACAACCGCTGAGTAGGGGTATTTGCTTCTATTTATTGTAATAAAGGTGTGCGATTTCATACCTTACGAGGGACAAATGGAACTGTAATACAATCACTACCCCGCTATTTTACAATCTTGGGAAATAACATATCGCGCTGTAATACCCCTCGTTCTCCACCCTTCGATTGATAGGGAGATGTGAGGAGCGCAGGGCTACTATTTGTGTTGCTCACTGTGTCAGCAGCGATACAACAAAACAGGTTAGCATATGACGGCATTATTTTTTTACCGCGTGCGCCAGATATTCCAGATTGCGCTGTTCGTGCTTGTTTGCACGTTCGGCATCGTTTCGCTTTCAGCCCCGGCTGTTGTCGAACCTCTGACTGCCGAGCCTGTCAATCCGGTGATGCTGGAAAACCAGAATCCCGGAACCACAGCGTGGCAGTCGCCGAATTTCAAGCAGTACGGAGAGGACATTCGGACGCCGCGACAAACGATGGCAGCCGACCCTGATTACGTTCGATCGCCTGCCGATGAAGGCAGCGGCGCGACACAGGCGATCACTTGGGTCGACAGCAACCTGATCTCCGGTTATACGGGGGCTGCCAGCGTCAACGCCGGTGAGTCGATTACCTTTCATATCAGCTCGAAAGTCCCACTCTACGACTTGTCGGTCTACCGAGTCGGCTGGTACGACGGCAGCGGAGGACGCTGGATGGCATCGGCGACGGGGCTGCCGGGAACCCAGTACGGCGTACCGCAGCCCGACCCGGTGACGGGGCGAATCGAGGCGAACTGGCCCGTTGCCTACACCTTGAATACGTCGCCCGACTGGGTCAGCGGCATTTACCTCGTTTGGATGTCGGAAAGTGGTGTCTCCAACGGACCCGTCTCGTACATGATTTTCGTCGTCCGCAATGACAGCCGTCAGGCGGATATCGTCTATCAGGTAGCGCTATCGACGTATCAGGCGTACAACGCTTGGGGCGGCAAAAGCCTTTACGATTACAACTCGATCAACGGGCGCGCGTACGAAGTCTCGTTTGATCGCCCCTACGATCACGATGATGGGGTGGGGCTGTTCTTCAGCGGCGATTACAACATGGTGCGCTGGCTGGAGTCGCAGAACTACGACGTCAAGTACACGACGAGCATCGAAACCGAAGCCGATCCACACATGATGGACACCGGCAAGGTCTTTCTCTCCAACTTCCATGACGAGTACTGGTCATGGACGATGCGCGACAACATCGAAGCGGCGCTGGAACAGGGCAAAGACCTCGCGTGGTTTGATTCCAACAACGTCTACTGGCAAATTCGCTGGGGAAGCTCAAGCACGGGCGTTCCGAACCGCGTAATCATCTCCTACAAGGACGCGAATCGCGACCCGATGCGCAGCAGCTCGACGCCGTGGCTGACGACAGTGCTGTTCCGCGATCCGGTCGTTAACCGCCCGGAAAACTCGCTGCTCGGCATCATGTTCCATAACGCGATGGGCTTCGGCGATCACTTCCCCTACATTGTGACGAACGCCGATCACTGGGTGTACGAGGGTACCGGGCTGCAAAACGGCGATCAGATTCCGCTGCTCGTCGGCTATGAGTATGACCGCGTTCACGATAACGGGCGAACACCGCCAAATCTCGAAGTCCTATCGCATTCACCCGCGCCTGAACTCTTCGGGACACATGCCAACTCCTCGATCTACACGGCGCCGAGCGGCGCGATGGTGTTCTCCGCGGCGACGAACTACTGGGCATACTTCCTCGACGGCAACTGGATATGGCCCAAGGCCGCCCGAATCCAGCGCATAACGACTAACATCCTTAACCGCATGATCGGCATTGACGAACCGCTGCCGGTCACGCCGGGAACGCCGACGGCGACGCGCACACCGATTCCCACGCTCACGCCGACGGCAACGCACCAGCCCGGAACAACCGCTTTCTATCGTGGTGTGAACTTCGGTGGTGAGGCGGTGGTGATTGACGGTAACCATTGGGAAGGCGACAGCGCGGTCGGCGTGTCAATTCAAGGCTTCACGTCGTGCAACCAGAGTGTCGTTCTGAACCCGGCGACCGACGCTAACCGCGCCTCAATGCTCCGCTGCTACCGCTGGAATCAGAATCTGACCATGAGCATGGCGAACATCCCCAATGGCAGCTATGACGTCTATGTGTACGTCGTGGACGTCGATGAATGGGAGCAGATCTTCGGCGTCTCACTCGAAGGCCAAGTCGTCCAGAGTAACATCAGCAGCGGGACGAACGGGCAGTGGAAGCGGCTGGGACCGTGGCGTGTCAACATGACCGATGGGACGCTCAACGTCGCGTTTACGC